>CADBAC010000199.1 GCA_902792495.1 Ruminococcus flavefaciens
GACGACGGTGAAGCTCTAAAAGCAGAAGTAAAGCGTACTCCTACTTATTCAAGAGCAAAGTTTGACGAAGTAGAAGCAGAAGCACTTATGCGTTCAGTCAAGGACGTTTTTGAGAGATATGCTTCTTTCTTCCCGAGAATGCCAAAGGAACTGCTTACATCAATTATGACACAGGATTCACCTGTGAAGCTGTATGAAGCTGTTACCTTCAACTGCAATCTCAATTACCGTGACAAGCAGACTCTCCTTGAGGAGACTAATATAATAAACAAACTCTCTGTGCTCTTTGCCTGCCTTTCATCAGAGGTGGAAATACTGGAACTTGAAAATCTCATCAATGAGCAGACCAAGAACAGTATCGACAAGGGGCAGAAGGAGTATTATCTCCGTGAGCAGATGAGAGTTATCCAGGAACAGCTGGGCGAAGACGATGCCGAGGAAGCATTCGGCTACATCAACGATATAATGGAGCTGAAACTCGATGACAAGAGCAAGGAAAAACTTCTGAAGGAAGCAGACAAGCTGACAAAGCTCCCGCCTTCTTCTCAGGAAGCTTTTGTCATCAAGAATTACCTTGACACTGTTCTTGATCTTCCGTGGGGCAAATTCTCAAAGGCAAAGCTTTCCATGGAAAAGGCTGAGGCTGTCCTCGAAAAGGATCACTACGGCCTGAAAAAAGTCAAGGACAGGATCCTGGAATTCCTTGCTGTTCATATGCTTAACCCCGAAATCAAGGGACAGATAATCTGTCTTGCAGGCCCTCCCGGTATCGGTAAGACCTCAATTGCCAAGTCCATTGCCAAGGCTATGGGACGCAAGTATGCCCGTGTATCTCTGGGCGGAGTCCGTGATGAAGCAGATATCCGTGGTCACCGTAAGACATACGTCGGCGCTATGCCCGGACGTATCATCACTGCTCTCATACAGGCAGGCACAGCCAATCCGCTGATACTTTTCGACGAGATCGACAAGCTTTGCAGCGATATCAAGGGCGATCCTTCATCGGCTATGCTTGAAGTGCTTGACAGCGAGCAGAACAATGCTTTCCGTGACCACTTCATTGAAGTGCCTTTTGATCTGAGCAAGGCAGTATTTATAACTACAGCAAACAACGTATCGGCTATCCCTGCGCCTCTGCTCGACCGTATGGAAGTTATCGAGCTCCCAAGCTACACAGCAGAGGAGAAGTTCCACATCGCAAAGGAGCATCTTGTTCCCAAGCAGCTGAAGGAACACGGTCTCAAGGCTACACAGTTCCGCATCGAGGATCAGACCATACACGACATTATTCAGTTCTACACCAAGGAAGCAGGTGTACGTACACTTGAAAGAAACATCGCTTCACTCTGCCGAAAAGCCGCAAAGAAGATAGCTTCCGGCGAGGCCAAGCGTATCATAGTAAAGGAGGACGATCTCCAGTCATATCTGGGTATCAAGAAGTATCTTGAAGATATCTCCTCCAAGCAGGATCAGGTCGGAGTAGTAAACGGCCTCGCATGGACATCCGTAGGCGGTGTGCTCATGCCTCTGGAAGTTCTTGTGCTCAAAGGCACAGGCAAGATCGAGGTTACAGGTTCACTTGGCGATGTCATGAAGGAAAGCTCCAAGATCGCTGTCAGCTACGTGAGAAGTGTTGCCGAGAAGTACAACATCTCTCCGGATTTCTACAAAGAAAACGATCTCCACATCCATGCTCCCGAAGGCGCTGTGCCAAAGGACGGCCCGTCAGCAGGCGTAACAATGACGACTGCTCTTGTATCGGCACTTTCAGGATTCCCTGTAAGAGCAGATGTGGCTATGACAGGCGAGATAACTCTCCACGGCAAGGTACTGCCAATCGGCGGACTCCGTGAAAAGACAATGGCTGCTTATAAGGCAGGCAAGACCACCGTTATCATCCCTGCCGCAAACAAGCCCGACCTTGAAGAAGTGGACGACGTTGTAAAGAACGCTATCGAGTTCGTTTACGCAGAAACTCTCGAGGATGTGCTTGATACCGCACTTATAAAATAAACTACAGAAACGGAGGTTTCCCCCGTGAAGCTGAATTATAACAAGGCTGAGTTCTCAGCCGCATACGGAAAATTCTCACAGATACCTGCACCCGAGCGCATTGAGATCGCTTTTGCGGGTCACTCAAACGTGGGAAAATCCACACTTATAAATAAACTATTCAACCGAAAAAATCTTGCCAGAGTCAGCTCTGTTCCCGGAAAGACGGCTACCATAAATTTCTACGGACTGGAGAATCTCTACTTCGTTGATCTTCCCGGCTACGGCTACGCAAAGGTATCAAAATCCGAAAAGGAACGCTGGGCAGGCCTTATCGAAGGCTATCTCAGTTCAGACAGAGATATCAGACTGGTGTTCATGCTGGTGGATATGCGTCACGCTCCCACTAAGGATGACATCCACATGATAAACTACCTTATCGACACGGAAATGCCTTTTGTACTGGTGCTGACCAAGGCCGACAAGCTTAACAAGACGGAAAGAGCAAAGCGTATGGAGGCTTTCAAGGACGAAATACCTTGCTTTGAGGACATTCACAGTATACCGTTCTCATCCCAGACATTTGAGGGTGTCGAGGAACTGAGAGCTATCGTTGAGGATATCGCAGACGACAATGACGTCGCTGACGAATAAATATTTCCGAAAGGATGGATAAAAATGTTTGTATCCGAAAATCTTGGTGTCAATGAAAAAGGACACCTCACCGTAAGCGGCACTGATACTGTTGAGCTTGCCGCAGAGTACGGAACTCCGCTTTATGTCATGGACGAAGAAATGGTTCGCAGCAACTGCTCCCGTTTCAGAGACAGCATGAAGAAGTTCTACGGCGAAAAGGGCGAAGTCCACTACGCAAGTAAGGCATTCTCATGCATGGAGATGTGCCGTATCGTTGCAAGCGAGGGTATCGGTCTTGATGCAGTTTCCATCGGTGAACTGTATACTGCTCTGAAAGCAGGCTTCCCCATGGAGAAGATCGGCTTCCACGGCAACAACAAGACTGACGCTGAACTTGAATTTGCGGTAGATAATGGCGTAGGCCATATCATCGTTGACAACATAAGCGAGCTTCACAGACTTGAAGCTATCGCAGCTGCAAAGGGCAAAAAGCCTGCTATCATGTTCCGTATAAAGCCAGGCATCGATGCTCATACTCACGATTTCGTAAAGACAGGCCAGATCGACAGCAAGTTCGGTTTTGCCCTGGAAACAGGAGAGGCATTCGACGCTGTAAAGGAGGCTCTCAGTTGTGAGAATATCTCACTTGCAGGTCTGCACTGTCATATCGGTTCACAGATATTCGATATTGCTCCCTTTGAAGAAGCTGCAAAGGTAATGCTCGGATTCATCGCTAAGATCAAGACTGAGCTTGGCTATGAAGTTCCCGGACTTAATCTCGGCGGCGGATTTGGTATAAAGTACATGGACAAGGACGATCCTCAGCCATTTGAGGTATTCCTTGAAAGAGTATCCGCAGTTGTCAAGAGTGAATGTGAGAAGCTGGGACTTACTCAGCCTTTCATGTACATCGAGCCGGGACGTTCGATCGCTGCTCCTGCCGGCCTTACACTTTACACAGTAGGCGCCCGCAAGGAGATACCGAACATCCGTACATATATCTCAGTTGACGGCGGTATGGCTGACAGCCCACGCTATATCCTCTACAAGTCCGAGTATGAAGCTATCGTTGCCAACAAGGCAAATGAGGAGCGCACCGAGAAAGTCACCATCGCAGGCAAGTGCTGTGAAAGCGGCGACCTTATCGGCGAGAATATGTCTCTCCAGCACGCAGAATCAGGCGATATAATCGCTGTATGCGCTACAGGTGCATATAATTACTCCATGTCCTCCAACTACAACAGACTCCAGAAACCTGCTGTTGTATTCGTAAACAAGGGCACATCGAGGATAGCTGTAAAGAGAGAAACTCTTGACGATATCATCAGAAACGACGTTTGATAAATAATCATAACAGCCACGTTCAGCGTGGCTGTTTTTATAAGGAGAAGACAATGGATGACAAGTATCTGCTTATAGAGAAATACAGATTGAAGCACGAAAATTTTGAACCGATGAAATATCATTATAAAGACGGCTTTATAACTGTACCGCTATGGGATGCGGACTTTCTCAGACATCGTTCATCGGGATTCATTCTTGATTTCCGTTATCTGCAAACTATCACGGTTTATGATGATTTTATGGCGCTTTGCAGGGAACTGGAGAGTTACGAAAATAACAGAGGAGCGGTCATATGAAATATGTTTTCGTTGCAGTTCTGTTTATAATAGCTATTCTTATCGCTATCCCATGCTTTATTGTCACTAAACGTTTAATCGGCGATATCAGCATTATGATAAAAGGGAAGCGGTACATCGGAACCTGCACAAGCAAAAGCGGCATAAAAAACAGTGTTCATCGTGTGGAGTGGACAGATTCGGACGGAGTGAAGAATATCGGTTTGTTTTCGGTAACTACATTCCGCAAAACTCCGTTTCAGCTGAAAGTTTACTCTGTTGACAATGACCCGAATAAAGCAAATCTCGGCTTTCGGTCACTTGGATATTATGCGGTAATTGTAATTTTGTTTGATTTTACGTTTTTTGCATTGGTTTTGGGAGCAATACCCGAAATCCTAAGTTATATTTAAGGCAACACCGCACAAAGTATGCCTGCGGAATTTCTATACAATCTGACAAAAAATCTGTCTGCGCATCTTCAGCACAAGCTCTGTGCGGTGTTGCCTTAATGATATTTTTTATATTTACTAACATTTTAGTTTGTTTAAATCTTGACAAACTACGCAAAATGTTGTATGATTAATATGCATACTTATGTTTTGAAAGGAATGATCTCAATGGGTTTAACTTTAACTGAAAAGATACTCAGAGCACATCTCGTTGACGGCGAATACGTCAAAGGACAGGAGATCGGTATTAAGATCGATCAGACTTTAACACAGGACGCAACCGGTACTATGGCTTACCTCGAATTCGAGGCTATCGGAGTACCTCGTGTAAAGACAGAGCGCTCTGTTGCTTACATAGACCACAACACTCTCCAGAACGGTTTCGAGAACGCTGATGACCACCGTTTCATCGGAAGCGTTGCAAAGAAGCACGGCATCTACTTCTCAAGACCCGGTAACGGTATCTGCCATCAGGTACACCTCGAAAGATTTGGTGTTCCGGGCAAGACTCTCATCGGTTCTGACAGCCATACACCAACAGGCGGCGGTATCGGTATGATCGCAATCGGTGCAGGCGGACTTGACGTTGCAGTTGCAATGGGCGGCGGTGCATATTACATCACTTGCCCGAAGGTCGTAAAGGTAGAGCTTACAGGCAAGCTTCAGCCATGGGTAGCTGCTAAGGACGTTATCCTCGAAGTTCTCAGACGCTTATCCGTTAAGGGCGGTGTCGGCAAGGTCATCGAGTACGTTGGCGAAGGCGTAAAGACACTTTCTGTTCCTGAGCGTGCTACAATCACAAATATGGGCGCTGAACTTGGTGCTACAACATCTATTTTCCCATCAGATGAGATCACAAAGCAGTTCCTCAAGGCTCAGAAGAGAGAAGAAGTATGGACTCCTCTTGCTGCTGATGCAGACGCTGAGTATGATGAAGAACTGACTATCGACCTGAGCAAGCTTGTTCCTCTTGCTGCATGTCCTCATTCTCCTGACAACGTTAAGAGCGTTGAAGAGATCGGCAAGCTGAAGATCGATCAGGTTTGTATCGGTTCATGTACAAACTCATCACTTCTTGATATGCTCAAGGTCGCTCACATCTTAAAGGGCAAGACTGTCAATCCGGATGTATCACTTGCTATTGCTCCCGGCTCTAAGCAGGTTCTTAATATGCTGGCTCAGAACGGCGCACTCTCCATCATGATCGATGCAGGTGCAAGAATCCTTGAAAGCGCTTGCGGTCCTTGTATCGGTATGGGACAGTCACCTAACTCAAAGGGTATCTCACTGCGTACCTTCAACAGAAACTTTGAAGGCCGTTCAGGTACTAAGGATGGTCAGATCTATCTGGTATCACCTGAAATGGCAGCTGTTTCTGCTCTTACAGGCTACCTCACAGACCCGAGAGAGCTCGGCGATATGCCTGATTTCAAGCTCCCTGAGGAATTCGTTATCAACGACAATATGGTCGTTCCTCCTGCACCTGTTGAGGAGATGGACAGTGTTGAGATCCTCCGTGGACCAAACATCAAGCCATATCCTGAGACTTCACCTCTCCTTGAGACTATCGATGCTCCTGTTTCACTGAAGGTTGGCGACAATATCACAACTGACCACATCATGCCTGCAGGTGCAAAGATCCTTCCTCTCCGTTCAAATATTCCGAAGATCTCACAGCACTGCTTTGCTGTCTGCGATGAGAGCTTCCCTGAGAGAGCTAAGTCACTTGGCAAGAGCATTATCGTCGGCGGTTCTAACTACGGTCAGGGTTCATCACGTGAACACGCTGCACTTGCTCCGCTTTATCTCGGCGTAAAGGCTGTTCTCGTCAAGTCATTTGCACGTATCCACAGAGCAAACCTTATAAACGCAGGTATTCTCCCTCTTACATTCGTAAATGAGGCAGACTACGACAATATCGCTCAGGGCGATGAGCTTGTACTGGCAGACGTAAGAAAGGCTGTTGAGGAAGGCAAGTCTGAGCTGACTGTTGTAAACAAGACAAACGGCAAGGAGATCCCTGTTCTCTGCGAGCTTTCAGGCCGTACAAAGGACATCATGCTTGCAGGCGGACTTCTTGACTTTACAAGAGAATCCATGAAATAATAACCGAGACGGGGTGATCGCTTGTCTAACATGAGTATTAAGCTTGATAATGACCGCATTTTCAAAAGCGGAAGCTATCCCGATATGCGCTCCGAAACTGTGACCGAACTGCCTGAGCCTGCTGAGATACAACGCAGCAAGCACTACAGTGTAGCCGAACACACAGTGAAGGAGACCACTATTCAAAGCGTTCTCCGCAATGCGGCGGACAAGCGTGTCATCGCTCTCAATTTTGCTAATGCAATGTATGCAGGGGGAGGCTATGTCCTCGGAGGCAATGCACAGGAAGAAAGCCTGTGCCGTGCCTCGCTCCTGTACTATACAATAAAAACTCAGAAAAAGTATTACCGCAGCAATCGTCTGCACATACTGCCCGATTACACGGATGTTATGATATATTCGGAAAATGTCCCTGTGATACGTGACGACAGGGGAGAGCTCCTCGGAACTCCTCTCAGCTGTGATTTCATCACCTGTCCCGCAGTTAACCGTTCATTCGCTAAGTTCATGATGTCAGGCAAGCGTATCGACCGTATTATGCGCACAAGGATAAAACGGATAATAACTCTTGCTCTCATCAGAAAGCCCGATTTACTTGTGCTCGGAGCTTTCGGATGCGGAATGTTCAGCAACAAGCGTGAAAAGGTGCTCCCCGTATTTGAGGAAATGATAAACAGCTATGTTCCCGATGATGTCGAGGTGATATTTGCTATCCCGTGAGAAAGGTGTGATATATTGCAGGAAAACAGACTTAACGGTGCAATTACAACAATGGCTTTTCTCATGTTTATTCTGATCGCTTTCTGGTGCATTAATATGTATAAGCATTACCGCACGGGAAGGTGGTCAAAGGGCAGCAAGATCATTGATATCACAGGACTTATCATGCTTCTGGCAGCATTCGGCGGAATGGTACTGCCCATGCTGAAAAGGTGACAGTATGGAAAAATACTACGATGAAGAAAAATCCGAAAAAGAATACAGGGCTGAAACAAAAGAATCAAGATCTCCGTATCGCTCAAAAGGGAATAAAGGATATTCGTTCGGAGAACGAAGTATGCTATTTCTTCGCTCAGGAGAAGCGCTTCTGTTTTACATTCTGATCCATTCTCTCGGTACCTTTGCATTACAGACCATAGTATGTCTCATTTTTACAAACGATAAAGACATATTTCTGTTTTCGGGTGCAGTCGGTGCGATCATAGCAGGTACCATAGCTGCCATGATAAGG
>CADBAC010000200.1 GCA_902792495.1 Ruminococcus flavefaciens
TCTCAGATGTGAAAACCTTCCACCATAAAGATAAGCCGTGGATAACGGTTATCGCTGTTAAATAAAAATCATACGCTTGCTGAGACTCTCCCCTCGGCAAGCGTACTTTTTTGTATTGTGCTTTTAAAAAGATGTACGGTCATTTTTTCCACCTTTTCATCATATTTTACGTTGACTTGTATTGTTTTACGTTGTATACTGACATTAGAATAACATTTCTCACACATTATTCTTAGTTTCAAGGGGGTATTTTATGAAACATAACTTGTTGAACAGATTTGTCTCTGCATTTTCGGCAGCGGCAGTCCTTTGCAGCGTCAACGGCGCTGTGCCCGCTGTCTTTACAGCAAATGCAGCAGACGGCAGCCGTATTTCGGATTTTTCCATCTCGGATGTGAAAATGACCGATGACTACTGCACCAACGCTTTTGAAAAGGAAATGAAGTATCTTCTTTCCTTCGATACGGAAAGACTGCTCGCAGGATTCCGTGAAAACGCAGGTCTCAGCACCAACGGCGCCAAACGCTACGGCGGTTGGGAAAACACCAATATCGCCGGTCACTGTGTCGGCCACTACCTTACTGCTCTGGCTCAGGCTTATCAGAATCCCAATGTGACCTCCGACCAGAAAGACGCTCTATATAAGCGTATGAAAACTCTCATCGACGGTATGCAGGCTTGTCAGCAGCATCCCCGTGGCAAGAAAGGCTTCCTCTGGGCTGCACCTGTCCCTTCAGACGGAAATGTTGAGAGACAGTTTGACCGTGTTGAGATAGGAAAGGCTAATATCTTCGACGACGCATGGGTGCCGTGGTACACTATGCATAAGCTCATCGCAGGTATCGTTGATGTCTATAAAGCCACACAGTACGCTCCTGCCAAGGACATGGGCTCTGCGCTGGGCGACTGGGTATACAACAGATGCAGCGGCTGGAGCCAGCAGACACGAAACACCGTTCTTTCCATCGAATACGGCGGAATGAACGACTGTATGTACGACCTCTATAGTATCACAGGCAAGGACAACCACGCTGCTGCTGCTCATATTTTCGATGAGGACGCTCTCTTCCAGAAAGTCTCCAACGGCGGACGTGATGTCCTCAACGGCAGACACGCAAACACTACTATCCCTAAGTTCATCGGTGCGCTGAAAAGATACATGGTGCTGGACGGCAAGACTGTCAACGGACAGAAGGTGGACGCTTCCGCTTACCTCAAGTATGCCGAGAATTTCTGGGACATGGTAACTACTCACCACACCTACATCACAGGCGGCAACAGTGAATGGGAGCATTTCGGCAAGGACGATATCCTCGATGCTGAGCGTACCAACTGCAACTGTGAGACCTGTAACTCATACAATATGCTCAAGCTGTCCCGTGAGCTTTTCAAGATAACCCACGACAGCAAGTATATGGACTTCTACGAGAACACCTATTACAACTCCATCCTCTCCTCACAGAACCCCGAAACAGGTATGACTACCTACTTCCAGCCTATGGCTACGGGTTACTTCAAGGTATACAGCACACAGTGGGATAAATTCTGGTGCTGTACAGGAAGCGGCATGGAAAGCTTCACAAAGCTGGGCGATTCCATTTATATGCACGATAACGATTCGCTCTACGTCAACTTCTATCAGAGTTCTGTCATCGACTGGGCTGAAAAGGGCGTTACCATAACTCAGGAAAGCACTATCCCCGACGGCGCTTCCGTTAAGTTCACCATCAAGGGCAGTTCCGAACTTGACCTGCGTTTCCGTATTCCTGACTGGATAGACGGAAATATGGGAGTTTCCGTAAACGGCACAAAGTACACCTACAAGACAGTGAACGGCTACGCTGACGTTTCAGGCAATTTCTCAAACGGCGATGTTATCGAACTGACAGTTCCTTCAAAGGTAAGAGCTTATCCTCTCCCCGATTCTCCTGATGTTTACGGCTTCAAATACGGTCCGCTGGTACTCAGTGCAGAACTTGGCAAGGATGATATGAAGACCGACAGCACAGGTATGTGGGTAACGATACCAAAGGATAAAAAGGTCGCAAGCGAGACTATAAAAATATCAAAGCAGGGCCAGTCAGTTGCTTCATTCATGAACGAGATCAACGAACACCTTGTACGTGGCTCAAACGGTCTGACATTCACCCTCAATGATACCAATACAAAGCTTACTTTCACTCCTCACTACAAGCAGTACCAGCAGCGCTACGGCATCTACTGGAAGTTCGTTCCCAACGGCACTGTTATCGAGGAAAAACTCCCCCGTGCAAAGACATCCGTTACCGATACCGTACAGCCCGGCTACGGTCAGTACGAAAGCGATAATCTCCACGGTATGATCGAAGTCGGCACTGTCGGCGTTACCAACGACAGCACCTACCGCTACGTGAAGAACGGCGGTTGGTTCACTTACAGAATGGCTGTGGACGAAACTGCTCCTCAGCTCAGACTCCGTGTAAAACTCCGCAAGACCGATAACGGCAAGTCACTCAGAGTAAGAGTGGGCGATACTGTTCTCTGGGCTGGTACTCTCGATTACAGCGGCAGCAAGGACGTTTACGACCTGCTTCTGACTATCCCTAAGGATGTCCGTGACCGCTGCACATACAGCCTTACAGCTGACGGCACAGAACACAGCGTTCTCGATGTTACTTTCTCACCTGACGAAGAGGGCAAGGAGTCCGCTAAGGTATGCGACTTCATCTACATGGAAGCTGTTACTCCCGCTTATGAGTCAAGCAGCGACATCGCTTACTTCGTTGACTGCGGCGACCACAAGTCTGATACAGCTACAGGCAAAGACAGATTCGGCATCTACAACAGCGTGACCGAACAGCTTTACGGTCCTGATGAAGTCAGCGGCAAGAACTGGGGACTCATCGACGATTCCACCGACCAGTACAACGGCTCATCAAAGAGCGGCGGCCTCTATACAGCAAATACATGGTGCGATGAAGCAAATACCGCTGACGGTGCGGACAAGTCCAACAGCTTCCGCTACACAAAGAATCAGTACGAAAACAACATTGCCCGTCATCTCGACTACGGCTTTGAACTCCCCAACGGCACTTACTCAGTTGAAATGTGCTTCTGCGACCCGTGGGGATGCTCAAAGAATCCTACTGCTTACGCAAACCTTGGCAAGGACTCAGAATCAGTCATCGTGAAAAATGCTCCTACAGACAAAACTGCTGTTAGCGGCAATGTCAAGGTAACAGACGGCCAGCTGACTATCAATCTCCGCTCAGAGGACAAGGCTATAAATGTATGCTACATCATTATCCGTCCTCTTGAAACAGCTTCTGCATCCACTATCGGCAGAAAGGGCGATATAAACCTTGACGGCAAGGTGGACGTTGCTGACGGCGCTCTCATGCAGAAATACCTCCTCGGCGGAACTGAATTCACAGGCGAACAGGCATATGCCGCAGATGTTCTCTCAGACGCTGAACCCGATGTTTTCGACATGATCGCACTCCGCAAAATGCTTATCGGATAATACAAGGATCTCCTCAAATATAAATACAGCCCTGAAGCAGAAATACCGCTTCAGGGCTGTAATTTTTGCAGCTATGTTTTAGTTGAACCTCCATGTCCTGCGTCCAGAACAATAACCGGCTTTTCGCTGCCTGTATCTGTCAGCGAAACAGGCAGCGCTCCGCCTGCTGACCATTCCCCTGTTTTAGCGGCTGCATACATTATCAATACTGCACACCCCGTAAGTGCAGCGCCGCTTATGATCTTCTCTCTGATATTCATATACATATCTCCTTTCTTATGAAAAAACAGATCACTGTATGATATTCAGCAGAAGCATCGTTTATTCCACAAAAAACACCGCAGCTTTCCCTTTTTTCGGGAAAGCTGCGGCGCTATTTCCTTTATCACTCGTTTTTCTTTTTGCCTCCGCCTATCATTACTAAAATGAAAAGTATGACAAGCACAGGGATAGCTATAGCTGCTGCAATTATCATCGGAGATATTATGAATACATCACTTGCCACATATGCGTGATATTGATCCTCCTCCACCGTCTCGATGCGCTTTCCTCTGACAAGA
>CADBAC010000201.1 GCA_902792495.1 Ruminococcus flavefaciens
AGATCCTTTCTACAATGCACCTGTGGTACTTATTGTACTTGCAGATAAGGACACTATGCCGACTTACGTTTATGACGGAAGTCTCGTTATGGGAAATCTCATGAACGCTGCACACGCTTACGGCATTTCAAGCTGTTGGATACATCGTGCAAAAGAGGAGTTCGAGTCCAAAGAAGGCAAGGAGATCCTCAGAAGTCTCGGTATCGAAGGAAACTATGAGGGAATCGGACACTGCATTCTCGGCTACGCTGACTGCGAAGCTTCAGCTCCGATCCCGAGAAAAGACAACTACGTATACTGGGCTGAATAATAAAATATCTTATATATATGCATTTATCGGGGAAGGACCTTGCTTACAAAAGATCCTTCCCCGATCTTGTTTTATATGACCATCATTCATGCTTCACGTTCCTGTTCATTGAGAATGCCGAGGGTTCTATCGTCTTCGATGCCCATGCAATACTTATCGAGCACTTTCTGAAACAGTTCATTCTCAGGTGCGACCTGCCTGAACAGAGTCATGCACGAACGGAGTTTGAAAGCATCCATCCTTCCCAATATACTCACAGGGTCATCCGTTTCAAGTTTCAGAAGCTCAGAAACTATTTCTTCAAGCCTTTCCCTGAGTACGGGGTGAGCGTAATAGTCCTCGGCCTCCTGTATATCCTTTATGGAGAAATATGCGGTCAGACCGCTTTTTCCCAGTCCCTGTATCTGAGGAAGAACGTACCATATCCAATGTTCTTCCTTTTTTCCGTTTCTTATCTCATCAAGAGCAACAGCGTAGGTCTCGCCGAAATCGTATCCGTTATCCTGTGCGTCAACGAATTTCTGAAGATCGGTCAGGCGCAGTTCAATGCCGACAACTCCGGATTTTTCCTGTTCCTCCTTCGGATAGAACTGTTCCATGTCCTTCGGTGAAGCTTCGGCATCCGCAGAATATCCCAGTTTTTCTTTCGGGAATGCCTGATAGAGTTCGCTGAAACTGCTGAATCTGTGCAGAGCTGTAACTCTTGTCACAATCTTTTTGTCAGGGTCATCATAAAGCGAAAACTCAATGAGATCACCTGTTTTTATCAGTCTGCGCTTTTCATCGTCAAGTCTCATTTCCACAGTTTTTGTTCCCCTTGCCATTTGTTCAAACGGCTCTTTTCTCAGCTTCATCTTATGCAGCATAACGCTCTCCCCTTTCTTGTTTTATTTCTTATCATATGCAGTCTTTTCAAATCCTGCAAGACTGCGTCGTTTCAGTGCTGCTCCGAGAAGTTCAGGAAGCTTCTCGGGTGGGCAGGCAAAACACGGTATATCCAGTGAAGCGGCTTTCTCAGCCAGTCCCGATTCAAAGCATGGTTTACCGCTGTCGGATATTGCAAGGAGGATTATGAGATTCACTCCCGAATCTTTCAGTTCTTCCAGTCGGCGCAGAAGCTGAGCACGGTTTCCGCCCTCATACAGATCGGTGACTATGAACATAGTTGTTTTCTCGGGCTCTGTCACAAGTTCCTGACAGTATGCCACTGAGTTATTTATATCAGTTCCGCCGCCAAGCTGTATCCCGTAAAGCAGTTCCACAGGATCGCTGCAAAGGTCGGTCAGATCATGAACCGCCGTATCAAATGCAACAATGTGAGTCTTGACTGAACTGATACTTGCAAGAATGCTTCCCATAATTGATGAATATATTGCCGACGCTCTTTCATAGAAATAGAATTTTTCGGGAAGCAGCACTTTACGCTCCGTGTCGTAGTTTTTAAGGTTGCGACGAATGGTCATTTTATAGTCAAGGGCAGCCGCTGACGGTATGGGAGAATGCTCACGTCTGTTCAGTGCATCTGTGACCGATCTTCTCAGATCATCGGCAAGCCGTCTGTTGATATCCTCAACTATTCTGGCTATATATACTCTTGCATTTGCCTTTGACTTTTCCGGTATCTGATCTTTCAGCATCAGCAGCAGCGAAGCTGTAGACACATCGGGTTCCAGTTCCTCAAGCATCTCAGGCTCAAGCAGAAGCTGTTTCAGTCCTTTTCTTTCGATGGCATCTTTCTGTATCACCTTTATTTCCATAGGCGAAAACAGCGTTCTCAGGTCGCCCAGCCATTTAGTCAGCATCGGAGATGAAGCGCCTCTGCCGCCAAGCTTTCCGCCTTTATCAACGCCTCCGCCGTATATCTGCGACAGCGCCGTATCCATAAGGAGATCCTCCTCGGAAAGTCCGCCGCAGCCCAGTGAATTCAGCTTATCCTGAGACTCCGCTCCGAGTATCAGCCGCCACCGCTTTAGTATCTGCTTTTCTTCCATATCATATATCTCCAAAATCAAAATCGTCCAGTTCGTCGATGACCGCCTGTTCCTCTGCTGTTACTGCCGCTGTGATCATTTCAGCCGCCTGCTGTGTGGAAATGCCCATAACTTCGCCGATATTTTCTGCGATATCGGTTTTCTCGGCAGCTGTAAAGTCAGCAAATGTCCGCCTTAATGCCACAAGCACAGGTTTGAACTCCTCATCATCAAGCCCTTCGATGAAACTGCAAAGCTTCTCCCAAAGAGTAAGCCTTCCGATGAGACTTCTTCGGTTTCGTCTTGCAAGTCCCTCAAACCACGCAGCACCTTCCGCAGGAGGTGTTCCCCTTGACAGGCGGCGTGACACAAGTTCCGACAGCTTTCCGGGAGTTATCTCTCCTTTTTCGGTAAGCAGAGCACAGGCAAATCCCGATATCAGAGGATTTACAACATCACTGTCAGCAAGATCGCCAAGTATTTTTCTGAACCTCTCACTGTCAAGGAAATCATGTGCAAGGCAGGCCTCATACACGAATGTTAAAGCTGAGATCATTTCCTCAGCAGCATTAGCGTCACATATGCAGGCATTAAAAGCCTGAAGGCAGAATTTCAGGAACAGCTGGCTTATTATCCCTGTCAGCGGTTCGGGATCGAGCTTTCTAATACTGCCGAAGCGAACTATTGCGGAAAGAGTACCTATAGTTCGCCCCTCCTCAACAGGTGATGCACAGTCGGAAGCCATCCTCTGTACAGCTGACGAAGCGGTTTTTATGCATTCGGGAAGTCCGCAGAGAAGCGCCTTATATAATGTTTCCGCCGTGTCGCTCAGTGACTGAGAATCCAGCAGTTCCATATTCAGCGATGTCTTAGCCGCTCCCTCAACTGTTTCGCCGTTAAGTGATGCCTCAACGATCTCGATCTCGGTTTCGGGAGTCCAGCTTACCGTCCATTTTTCAGACCATGTTGCATTGTCCTGATTTGTGCTGAGCTGAGTTCCGAAATGCACTCCTGCCTGTATAAGCCTGTGCATGAAGAAGGAACGGTGCAGATCGAGAAATGCCGATTTTTCGGATTTTACTCTCAGATTCTCTCTCAGATCAAGATCCAGTTCCTGAGCGGATGCACTACGGAATCGCTCCAGCTTCAGATCTTTCAGCTGATGCATGAAATCCTCCTGCATCGATGTACAAACCGTTCCCTCGGGGAGTTCGCCTATTCTTGTGCCTATCTCCACATCCGCACAGGCAAGGGATATCTCACCGAAGCTTCCGTGACCGAGACAGGTAACTGCCGCATCACGCAGATCAGACATTGACGGACGTTTTCCGCCTCGCATTGCAGCAAGAGTTTCCGCAAGCCTCAGCGCTTCTATGACCTCCGCAGACGATGCAGAAAAGCCGTTCTTTCGCTGATACTCCGCAAGCCGTGAAAGATATTCAGCAGGTGTATTGTCGGGAACTCCCCTGCATTTGTTCCTGAACAGTATCTCATAGTAGCCGGGAGCCTTACTGCCTGCTCCGTAGCCTGAACGTGATGACAGACGGTAGTATGAATAAGGCATGAGAGTAGCCTTCGACGGAACAGTTTTAAGCTTATCGGTCAGCTTTTTGTCCTTTTCGGAGTAAGGTATATTCTTAATGCCGCTTGTGTGGAAAGCACCTGTTATCACTGCCGCTTTTCCGTATTTTTCTTCGGACTCGGCTATTCTGCGGCGCATATATGCTTCACGCAGTTCATTGTGTTCATCCGATACTGAGAATTCACGTATGGACTTTCCATATTCCTCAACAGCGGCTATGAAATCATCATAGTTGTCGGAATGCTCCGTTATCCAGTCCCGTAGCTTTTTCAAGTTTTCGGTATACGCTTTCCCCCTGAGGTATCTCCTCGTCCTCTGTCTCCTCAACAAGCAGACAGCCTGACGGAAGATCGCAGAATTCCACGGGTTTATTGTGCTTTGCCGCCCATTGCATCGCATTCAGCTCAGGCGAAAAAAACGCAAGCGGATACATTACCGTCCGCACAGGGGCTTCTGTAGTGTAGGCGAGTATCGCCGCAGGGAAACGTACACGGCTGTCCATCAGCCCGTTTATAAGTCCGCTCAGGTCGGAGGGGCCTTCTATCAGCACTATATCAGGGTCGGCACGGTCAAGGAATTCATGTACGTAAAGCGAGCAAGACGGTGATAAATGCCTTACGCCGTAATACTCAGCCATTATGCGTTACGCTCCCTGCATTCCGCATACAGCGATGCATAATCCGCACCTTTTTTGCGCATGATATTTTCAAGGTATTCCTCCCATGCGGCCTTGTCCTTGTCATCATCCTTTACCACAGCGCCCTGTAGTGCGGCGGCAAGTTCGGAATCCGTGACTTTGCCGTTTCCGAAACTGCCTGCAAGCGCCATGCTGTTGACCATTAGTGAGATAGCCTCAGCCGATGAAAGAACTCCGCTTGTAGGCTTTATCTTCAGCTGACCGTCAAGAGTTTTTCCCTCACGCAGTTCACGGAATACGGTAACTATCTTCTCGAAATCGCTGTCTGTCGGCATTTCCGCATTCAGCTCCATATCCTTTGACATCTGTGCCACACGGGTCTTGACGATGTTTATTTCAGTGTTCATGTCAGACGGCGGAGGAAGGATGACGATGTTGAATCTTCTTTTCAGCGCCGATGACATTTCGTTTACGCCCTTGTCACGGGTGTTTGCCGTAGCGATTATGGAGAATCCCTTCTTTGCGGCAACCTCCTCGGAAAGTTCGGGAATGGATATGCGCTTTTCGGAAAGGATGGAGATGAGAGCGTCCTGTACTTCGCTCGCACATCTTGATATTTCCTCAAATCTTGCGATAGTGCCTGTCTCCATAGCGTTGTATATGGGACTTTTGACCAGTGACTCAAATGACGGGCCTTTTGCAAGGAGCATTGCGTAATTCCATGAATAGCGTATCTGCTCCTCGGTAGTGCCTGCTGTGCCCTGTATCACCTGCGATGAATTGCCGTTGATAGCAGCTGTGAGATGCTCCGAAAGCCATGATTTAGCAGTACCCGGCTCACCGATGAGAAGCAGTGCACGGTCGGTTACCAGCGTAGCTATGCATATCTCCACAACTCTCCTGTCGCCCATATATTTAGGCGTTATGACAGTATCGCCGACTTTTCCGCCTAAGATATAGGTCAGCACCGACTTGGGCGACATCTGCCATCCTTTTGGAATGAGAGCGGTCTCGTTTGCGATAAGTGCGTCTATTTCGTTTTTGTAAAGCTGTTCTGCCGACAGCCTGAGAATTTCCTGTGCCATTGTTATTACTCCTTTACTCCGTGATTTTTAAGGATATTACTGATAATGCCGACATATGATTCACCTACGGTATCTCCACGCTTTATTAATTCTTCTCTCAGTCTTTTAAGATCGCCTATGAGCGTTTCTTCGGGGATGCCACAATGCTCGATCAGATAGCGCCAGTAAGCATCATGGATCTTTGTATATTTCACGAACTTTATATAATTGTAAATTGCCCCATCCATCGGCCCGGAAGCGACCTTAGGAAGAAGCTCCAGCGCATCACTGCTGGGATAATTTCTTATCATAGCCCATGCGAATTTTTCGGCTGCTGCTCTAACCCTTTCACGATCCTCAACATTTGCAATACGCAGAAGATGATGGAAAAGCTTACATCTCTGATCCATATTCTCCTTTGCAATGGCACATTCCTGACCTGTTTTAAGAATTCCCATCATATCCTCGTAGTTGTATATTACCATCGGATCAGTCATGAAGTCAAGGATATCATCGGGGATATTTCTGAACAGCTTGACATTCACATAGTTTTCGCTGTCAGAACCCATGTCCTTTCTTATCCTGTACCATCCGTCAGGAGTCGAGAAAATCCTTCTCAGAACATACATTACATCTCTGTCGTATACTCTGTGGTCTGTGCATATTTTTTTGCAGGCTGTTTCAGGTTCTTCCATAAGTCCGAGAAACAGTGCGGATAGCGAGAAATACACAGGTTCTTTGCCATACAGATACCTTATCATGTCACGGTATTCTTTGTCATCATGCTCCAGAATATTGCTGATAAGGGGAGCGTTTATTGATGTAAACGAAGGCTCAGGAGCATAAGGTACTCTGTCCTCAGTCTGATTGTAATGCTCGATGTACATTTCATATACTTCAAGTGACTGCTTTTTATTTGCGAGCAGATCAAGAAAATGTAATATGAAAGGATGCTCGGGATCATCAAACTTAACGGTATTATTCAGTGCATATTCATTTTCTCTCTTTGCATAATCATATGCTGCTTTACCTCCTGATGCAGCTAAAAATTCCAGATTTGCTTTTTTGGGCTTTTCAGTCATTTTCCGGATCGGATCTTCAGCGGCAGGTGAGTTCAGCTTTGCAAGCGCAAGAAGTGCCGCATTCTTGATCTTACCCTTTGAAGTCTTGTACAGCACCGTCAGTCGCTCATCGTTTTCGGCTGAATATGCCATTGCTTCTATTGCGGCTATGCGTATGCCCTGCGGAGCCTTTTCGTCCTCGGCATATCTTATGTAATCATCGTTGTATTTATCACGGTAAGTATCAGCGATATATCTCAGCTGATTTCCGTTTGCCTTTTCGTCTGCATGGTCAAGCAGATCAAAATATACCTGAACGATATCCTCACCGTAAACTGCACCCAGCATAATGAGAAGATCAGCTGTACCTCCGCCATTTTTTCCCGATATTTCAAGGAAAGAGGACATAAGTCTCGCGTCAGCGATGTACTTGTAAAAGTCATTTCCGAAGTCCTGTTCAGCGTATGGAGTTTTCCTTATCTTCTCCTTGTATTCCTCCAATGCGGCAACTGTCATATGTGAAGGAGTGAGCATTTTCATCGGCTTTGCAGGTTCGGTTTCGGAGCTGTCAGCGAATGTTCCCTGTGTTACCGCAAGGGCATCAGCAAGAGCGATACAGTCAATGATATCCGCAGGCTTATTCTCCGAAACGAGTAAAGCGTTGCACACTGCATACAGCTTGCCGAAAACCTTATTCGCCTCGGACATGGGCTGAAAAGCCTCGATAGCACGTTTCAGACGGAAATCCTCAGCAATAAGGGAGCATCCTGCTGCGGCAGAGGCATAAAGACGGTTTCTGAGTTCATAAAAGGGATTTGTTTTAACTTCCATAATTTCCTCCTTACAGCCTTATGATGTCATTTTCTGTGACAACTGAAAACGGGCTAAAAGTAAAGCGGTGCTCGTCGGGATCATAGAAAAGTCCGCCGAAAACTGCTCCGCCGTTCAGATTGCCTGCGATGAGTCTGAGCGTATTGCAGGCATCGGGATATTCACCATAAGCCCTGAGAGCGATTGTTTCCTCACCGCACTTCATAACTCCGTGTCCGTCTGCCGCATACTCAATAGCATCAAACCTGATAAGTACGGCCGCATAAGGGCGTGAAAGGGTATTTTTCAGTTCATTCTTTGCCTTTTTCACAGCTGCGGATATTGTAGTTTCAGCCTTTGAAAGTGCCTGTGCATAATCTTTGGCTTCGGCAGTAAATGACTCAGCTTCCTCCCAGCGGACACGCCTGTTCATACCGCCGGGGTAAAGGTACAGTTCCTTTGCCACATAAAGATCGAACTTAGCGTCCTCTGTCCTGATGTACTTCATAGCCTTGTAGGGACGGATATTGTCCGTGCGGAAAATGTCGCCTGTATCAAGGTCTATCCAGTATCCCTCGTCAACAAAAGTCTTACGGGATACTTCTTCTGTCTGTGCGAATGAAAGCTGAAGGAGTGACGTATTCTCACGGTAAAGTCCCAG
>CADBAC010000202.1 GCA_902792495.1 Ruminococcus flavefaciens
ATATTCAATGGGTTTGCGTTGAATGAAGGCTGTTTTCCGCCCTATAGTGAAAGGCGGTGCTTTTATGGCTACTATGAATAAATTCTTCACTCGCATACCCAACGATGTCCTTGACGGTCTTTGCAGACTTCAGCTGTCAGGCAGCGAAATGCGGATAATGCTTTGTATAATCCGCATGACTTACGGTTACAACAGGGAGTTTGCCGAACTTCCGCTCACTGTTATTGCAGAATCGGTAGGAGTAAGGACTGAACACGTTTCCAAGAGCCTTACTAAACTCGAAAAGATGGGGATAATTTGCCGCCATGCCGCAAAGGGCATAAAGCCGCAGACTATTTCTGTCATTGAAGATGCAATATCAGACTTGCAGAAATGTGCAACCGTTGCAGAAAATGGCAATGCTACAGTTGCAGAAAACTGCAATGCCGGGGGTGCAGAAATTGGCAATGCTACTATTGCAGAAAATGACAACCATACATATAAAGAAAAAAAGAAAGATATTAAAGAAAGGGAAAGAAAGCCCCGTGGACCATACGGCAATGTCCTTCTTTCCGATGAGCAGTTCGGCTCTCTTGTCAGCGATCACGGCAAAAGCAATACCGAGGACTATATCAGGAAAGTTGACAGCTATATGCAGAGCACAGGGCGGTCTTATTCGGATCATGAAGCGGTCATCCGAAAATGGATGACTGACGACGGCGTAAAGAAGGACGGCTTCGATATGAGCAAGTACGAATTCTTCATCAACCGCTTTTAGAGGATAAAGCAGATAAGTCCCGAACAGCCGTCATTTATGACACGTTCAAGGGTCTCCTGAAGCTTCATTCTCGCATCTGTGGGCATTTTGCAGAGTTTGCTGTGAAGTCCCTCGTTGACCAGTTCATGGAGGGATTTACCGAAAATGTTGCTCTCCCAGATCTTGGCAGGATCGTTCTCGAATCCGTCAAGCAGATACATCACAAGTTCTTCCGACTGCCGTTCAGTTCCCACGATAGGGCTTACGGTGGTGTTGATATTGGCTTTCATCAGGTGAATGGAGGGTGCTGACGCTTTGAGTTTCACACCATACTTTCCGCCTTGTCGGATTATTTTCGGCTCTTCCAGCGTGAGTTCCTCCATTTCGGGCATGACTATTCCGTAGCCCGTAGCCTCCACTTCCTCAAGGGCAGGCTGTATCCTGCTGTATTTTCGGCGGATGTCGCTCAGTTCCAGAAGCAGGGGCATAAGGTCGCTTTCGCTTTCTATCTCAATTCCCGTTGCCTCGCCAAGGATACGATAAAACAGTGAGCTTTCAAGGTCGGCGGTAATGGTCACAGAGCCCGTACCAAGGTCGATGGCGGTCACTTCCGCTTTCACCACATCGGGGCATTCTCCCATGGCTTCGGCGGCTGATGCGGCTTCACGCACCAGCTTTACGTCCTTTGCGGCATTGCGGATACAGTCCAGTATCTCGGTTTTCAGCCAGTGGCCTTTTTCAAGGGAATTTATCCAGCCTGCGGTACGGATGTTTATCTCCCTGACGGGGAAGGAGAACAGTATCTCACTGATAATTGAGCGTATGTCGGCATCGTCCAGTTCAAGGCAGTTTACGGGTATCACCTTTGCGTCGTACTTGTCGGTGAGCCTTTCTGCCAGCGCTTTGGTCTCCGCAGAATCGGGAGCAACAGTGTTGAGAATGACCACAAAGGGCTTGCCAAGCTCTTTCAGCTCACGTATCACTCTCTCCTCGCACTCCTCGTACTCCTCACGGGGAATGTCAGTAACGCTTCCGTCGGTGGTGATGACAAGGCCGATGGTGGAATGGTCGGTTATAACTTTCTGAGTGCCTATCTCGGCGGCCATATTGAAGGGTATCTCCTCGTCAAACCATGAGGTCATCACCATACGGGGCTGTTCGTTCTCGATATATCCCAGAGAACTGGGAACGATGTAGCCCACGCAGTCGATGAGCCGCACGTTGAAAGCTGCACCTCCGCCAACGCTTACTTCCACCGCTTCTTCGGGGATGAATTTAGGCTCGGTGGTCATGATGGTCTTGCCTGCCGCTGACTGCGGTAACTCGTCAACTGCACGTTCACGCATATACTCGCTGCGGATATTCGGGATGACCAGAGTCTCCATGAAGCGCTTGATGAATGTGGATTTGCCTGTGCGGACGGGTCCAACCACGCCGATATAAATGTCGCCGCCTGTACGCTCGGCGATGTCGCTGTAGATATCTTTAACCATGTCGTTCTCCTTTTCTCATGAAACTATGGGAATGAGCAGCATTCCGCTGTTTTCCAGTCTGTCGCCGTCCAGTTCGTTTTCCTCCATGACAGCCGAAACATCGGTGCTGTAGCGCTTGGCGATGTCCCAGATATCCTCGTTTTCCACGCCGAAATACAGCTTTATCGCATAGTCGCCGTCACGCTGTTTGCGCTGGGAATCGTCCACGGCAATGTCAGTCACCACGGTCATGCTCGCACCCGAAGATACCGTGATATCGGCATTTATCTCAGATTTTGCAGTAAGTTCGCCCTCGCCTGTTATGTTGTAGGAGACCTCAGCCGCCGTGATCTCGGCAGTCACCGTACAGCCTGAAGTGTCACGGTCAAGGTATATCTTCTCCTCGAAAGTCTCGTCCCTGTCGGGCATTGTCACAGTTCCCGAAGCGTCCCTTGCCGCCATGGAATAGGTCAGCATTCCGCTTATCAGCAGAGTGCGGCCGTCGTCGTCCATATGGGAGTTGATATTCTTAGGAGTGACCCACACGGAATAGACGGTCTGCGGCACATTTTCCCCCGTGGCAAGAACCGAGGAATGGCGGAAGGTTTCGTGCATCACCTCGGGGGCAAGCTGAGTTTTTATGTCGGTGGAGGTGTTTTCGCAGGGATAGACCGTGGAAAAAGCGTCTGTGACCAGCATTACCGTGGAAGTCCTCACCGCTCTGCACACCAGACGAATTTCAGCCTCACACCGCAGTATTCGGTTATCGCCGCTGCTGTCGGCGGCAGGGGAGATGTCGCAGATGACCACCTGCGGAGTGACCGTGCAGGCAAATCCGTCGTCGATGCCGTCTATGTCCACTATCTGACTGTAGCTGAGGGAGAAGTCCATAGTCTCCGCACCGCCGCCGTCGGGAGTGTCGCAGGAATACAGCACATGGATGTCGAGACTGCCCTTTGCCAGAAGCTTGCCCGAAATAAGCTTATCCTCGGTGGGGGATGCCTTTGCACGGACGCTGATGATGTTGACGATATCGGGCTGAGAGGGCGATAACTCGGTCTCCTCGCTGATACGCACCGTCTTTTCCGCCGACAGCTTCTGAGCCGCAAATTCAACGGGAGTTTTCCTCAGCTGTATGTTCATGCCCACAGCGTCGGAGATGACCTGCTGTGAAGTTTCGCCGCAGACCGTGACCCTGACCGACACCGCTCCTCGCATATCCAGTCGGCGCTTGTTCACCGCACGGAAGTTTACGTGGTCGGTCTTGGGGACTATCGTCACCTCGGTGGGAGTGCTCATTTTGCCTAAGTCCACCGACTTTGTGAAGTTCTGCCTCTGCTCCACGGATTGCAGTACAGAGCCGTTTTCGCCGCAGTAGAGTATGCGGATGTCGCAGCGAAGTTCGTAGGTAAGCTTGTCACCGATGACGGAATGATCGGTGATGACGGGGCTGAGTTCGCACCTGACCAGACGGAAAATGTCGGGGTAGTAGTCGGGGAGAATGTAGTCCAGCTCTACGCTTTGCTCCTGAACTCCGCTGTAAATGAGTTCGCTTGTGGGGATGGTTTCGGTGTTGGTTTTGAATTCCATATATGTACCTCCTTGAAAATGCTTTGTACAGTATATGCACCATGTCCCACTTTTATAACACTTTAGAATGCGCTGTTTTTAATGCGTAATTCGTAATGCGTAATGCGTAATTGTTGTGTCCCTGTCGGGACGGATTTAAAATGATTTGTAGGGGCGCACAGTGTGCGCCCTCATTTATATCATGCCGAACAATAAATAGGTCGAGCGGAACTCGCCACTACATAAAGTGCCAGCGAGCGAAAGCAGACTA
>CADBAC010000203.1 GCA_902792495.1 Ruminococcus flavefaciens
GTGCTGAACGATTACTTCGCAAGGGAGGCTTCTATCAAGACTAAGACTGCGAAGAAGGCAAAAGCGAAAGCAGGACAGTACATCGGTTCAAAGCCGCCCTTCGGTTACAAGCTGGACCCCAATGACAGACATCACCTTGTGATAGATGAGCCTGCTGCGGAGACAGTACGAAGGATATTCAGAATGGCAGCGCAGGGGATAGGCTACAATAAGACTACAAAAATCTTCCGTGAGGAAAAAGTTCTCACACCGATAGCTTACTTCACTCTCCACAATCCTGATTACTTCAAGTCGGATTACTGGAGAAAGGAGTTCGATTGGCACGTTACTTCTATCCGAGTGATTCTCGAAAACGAAGTTTATCTCGGCAAGCTTATCTACGGAAAGCAGCGGTGCAAGTCGATGAAAAGCAAGGAGAAGGTCAAGGTCCCGAGGGAGGACTGGATAATCGTTGAGAACTGTCATGAGCCGATAATCTCTCAGGAGCTGTGGGACGAAGCACACAGAATGATGAGTACCAAAAGGCGTCCAACGCTGACAGGTGAGGTTCAGATGTTCGCAGGACTTCTCTACTGTGCCGACTGCGGTGAATACTGTGCTTCGCATTATATTACCTACGATGTGGTGTACAAGCTTGTGCTGAAAGATGTCCGGAGAGTGCTGAAGTCATATCGTAAAAATAAGAATGAGTTCAGGTCATTCCTCGACAGCAAGTGCAGTGACAGCAGTGCAAAGAAGGTAATACAGCATGAACATGAGCTTGAAAAAGCACAGGGCAGAATAGCTGAGATAGACCGCCTGCTCAACAAACTCTATGAAGATAATGCACTCGGAAAGATCTCAGATGATCGCTACGCACAGATGACAAAAACATTTGAGGAAGAACAGGCAGAACTCAAGAAGACTATACCTGAACTGACATATGAGATCACAACGCTCAAAGCCAGATCCGATGCCGCCGATAAATTTACAAAAGTAATTGACAGTTATACGGATATAAAGGAACTCAATGCTGATATACTCAATGAGCTTATCGACAAAATAGTTGTCCACCACAAGGAAAAGCTCTATGGAAAGACATATCAGCAGGTTGAGATATATTACAGATTCGTAGGCGAACTGAAGGAAACTGTGGCAAAAGCAGCGTAACAATCAAAACTGGAAATTATGTTCGCTTTAAAAACAGTCCTCGGTCGCAGGTTCGAGTCCCGTCACAAGCTCTTAAAACCGTTCAGGATAACTGAGCGGTTTTTATTTTCAACAGTTGCTTTTTCGGGCAATATAAGTTATAATATAATAAAGGCAACACCGCACAAAGATTGTGCTGAAGATGCGAAGTCAGATTGTATAGAAATTCTGTAGGCATACTGTCGTATGTCAAGGAATTTCTGTGCGAGATGACGGAAAATATGCAAGCAGATTCAGCACAAGCTTTGTGCGGTGTTGCCTTAAATACAGCCCATGGTCGTGGGTTCGAATCCCGACATATAAAATAACTGCCTGAATAACGGTTTTACCACGCTATTCAGGCAGTTTTATTTTTACTTAGCGTCACTTGTTATTGCTTATGAATTGGCTTATCAGGCCCTTTCCGCCGACAGATGTGTATGTATAGTAAGAAAGAATGCAGCTTGCATCTATGGCATCAACTTTTCCGTCCTTGTTGACATCCATCTTTTTCACGTCTGCTGCGCTCAACTCCGGGCTGTTTTCGGTCGAAGTTCTGGCATATGCTGTAAGTACATCCGATGCATCTCTGCCGTCAACGATATAGTCGCCGTTGGTGTCTCCGAGAGAAATAACATACGGTGCCACATTAAATCCGATCTCTTTTGAATAATCAGATATATCCGTTCTTAAAATTCCCGGGATAACATCGTCAACAAATATTATCATATTTATGGGATTATTCATTTTGGGACTGTTGCTTATAAGATAATATCTGTTTCCGCTGAATGGTTCGACCTCGATAGGAGTTTCCCATTTATAAAGAGTGTTTGTATTTATCTTTTCAAGCAATGGGATTATCTCTTTTACGTCTGATAAGCCGTAAACTATCAGATAGTCGGTATCCTTTTTTGTGCCGCTGTTGAAAAGCACATCGGTCTTTATGCCTTCACCTAAAACAGAATTACCGTCTTTATCAGTGGTGAACATCTCGATAATGCTTTCTTTGGTATAAAGATCTGTTTGCGGTGAAAGTTCAAAGTCGCTGAATGCTGTTACCTGTGTTATGTTCGGGGAATTCCTGGCTGTGTTCAGCTGTTCCTCATTAAGAGGGCATACTATTACAGGTGAAAATCCCGAGCAGAACGCATTATCGGCGCTGATGCCCAATTCCCTGAGAATATCTCCGGAAGCGTTTTTGTATGCCGCCTTCAGAAGTTCAAGACGTATCTCCTGATAATAATCTCCGCTTTTACGGTCAACTTCGTTCTGATCGGTCTCTGTTTCGTATAAGGAATAAATATAGTCATGCCTTTTTTGTTCTGCTTCCTCGTCAATAGCCTTGGTGTCGATATCCTTGTAGAAAATGTAGTAACTGCTGGCCTGAGCGCTGTTATCGCCGCCTGTATGCCCGATGTCGCCGCAGTAAATATATGTCGCATTGCTGCCTCGTTCTGATGTGCGGAGTACGCCGGATACAACATCGCCTGTTTTCAGTGTTACGCCTGTCCAGTCAGCCACCATACTTGCATCTGCATCATAGTAGAATGTCTCATCTATGCCTTCAAAGTTAACGTACACAGGACCGTCCTTTACTTCGGCTTTCGTAACTCTTGCGTTTTTCAGCTGAACATATCTTGACGGATCCTCAGGGTCATCGATATACACATTGAATGTGAGATTGCCTGCACGGACGATATATTTGCCGTCTGCAAGAGAAGTGAACTCCTTTGCGGTATGCTTATTTACAGAAGAAACAGGGCCTGTCAGAGTTATTTCCTCGGGGGATATCTCTGCGTCTTTTCCGTCAGCTGTTTTGATTCCGCTGAGGTCAAGTTCTTCGCCTTTCTGATAAACTATCTTCTCGGGCATTCCTGTAAATTCATCTGCGGCAGTTATCTCTAGCTGAACGCTTACCGGGAATGCACATCCTTTTGCGGCGGCAGAGAAGCTTGCTTTGCCCTCGCTGAGTGCAGTCACTACTACATAATTCGTGCCTTTTTCGTGAGTCACCATGATATTATCAGTAGCTTCTCCCACATAATAAAGGTCGTCAGCTGTACCTGTTTCGGGATGCTTGAAGATTATCTTTCGTGTAGTTCCGACTTTCATAGGAGACTTGTCATATTCGGCAAGTGTTCTGTAGTCGGTATGTATCATTGCGGTTGTGGTAGTTGTAGTTGTTTCCTTCTCTGACATAGAAGTATGTGCTATAGTTGTGGTCGTAGTAGTTTCCAGATCATACCACCACTTATCAACAGTGCTTACAGTTGATTTTGTAGTTGTAGTCGGAACGTACTGAGTACCGCCTGCAACTGTTGTAGTTGTTCCAGTTCTGATATCGGTCTCGGGATCTTCGGGCACTTCCACAGGAGGCAGTACCTTTATCTTTTCAGTCAATGTACGTCCGTCGGAAGCATAAACCGTAACTGTAGTCTCGCCCTCTTTCAGGCCGTCAAGTGCAAGCATCTTATTTGAAGAATTTGCCGTGTTGACTTTTGCTATTGATGTGTCAGCTACCTCATATTTCACCTTAGAAGCCTTCGCACCTACGAGTTCCATCATTGTGCCTCCGTCGCAGGGAATCTCTATAGCTTCTGTGTAAAATTTAAGATATAACGGAGATTCAGCCGCTTCCGCCTTTTCATATACCTTTACAGGGAAGTAGCTTTCCATTCCCTTCATGCAGATATCATAGTCTCCGTCAGGCGGTGCATATCCGGGATTAAGGGATGTGCGGTTATCCTTTGTGGTAAAGGTACCGACTTTGCCTTTATTCGGTCTGACTATCACCTTATAATCTCCGGGAGTATTCACATCCACCTGAGATGTGTCAAGGGTGTACATATCCGAATAAAGTCCCGAACCTACGGTAAATTCGCAGTGATATAAGATCGGGTTACGGTAATCGTTGTCGTAGGAAGAATATGTTACAAGTTCAAGAGGAATATTGCTGAGGTCAAGCTTATCGCCTGCATACATCTCGCATCCGTTTGCCCGCCCCATAGGGAAATAAACGTCGCCGTAGATGATATCGTTCTCTTCATCGACAGCGGTGTCGGTGAGGTCTTCGGCATATACCCCAGAAGGATAAGCCGCAAATGATGTCAGACCTAATGTCAGTGAGAGGAATGATGCCAATAGTCTCGCTTTTTTCATAGTAATACCTCCTTTTGCTTTGGGATGGCGCTTCACTGCAAAGATACCCTTTCGGGCCGTGAAGTACCTTTTCGCTTCTTCTTACTTATTAGTCTGTTGTTACACAAGAAACTCTCAGCGAT
>CADBAC010000204.1 GCA_902792495.1 Ruminococcus flavefaciens
GCATTTTTTTTGCTGATAAAAAGCTGAGAGAGGAACATTTCATGGAATGCTCCTCTCTCAGAAATTACATATAAAATCTATAAAAGTAAATTAATCCGATCCGCAAGGTATCATAATATGCCGTTAGCTGCGTCTTCGATGCGCTGTTCGTAGTATTCCTTGCCCCAGCTGAACTCGAAATTGCTGAACAGGTTCAGGCAGCTTCTTGCATTTTCGAGAGCGCCTTCCAGTCCTTCTTCGTCCTCTGCCTTAGCGAAGATATACACGACGGTGATGAATATTTCCAGAAGCTTGACATCGTTCTTGCCCTGCGGCTTATAGCCGAACTTCAGAAGCTTCAGAGCCTGATCGGGCTTCTTTGCGGCGCAGTCGGTGAGCGCAAGAGCCATGTACAGATCAGCCTGCTGCTTGATATCCACCTTTTCGGAATGCTTCTGCATGAAGTTGATATTTTCGGTACGGAAATCAACTGCATCACGCCATTTTCCCAGAAGGCTGAGTATCCTGAGAGTTTCTACGCAATATGCAAATTTCTCAGCACCGCCCAGCTTTTTATCGCCCAGCTGTTCAAGGTAGAAATATGCAGTTTTATAATCATGTATCCTTTCATACAGCACAGCCAGCTGTACCATATCGAAAGGATTCGGTTTCTTGACATTATCAACGAAAGTGTCCGCATACTGCTCACAGAGGTCTTTTGTATAACCCGTATTGGCATAGGTAAAATAAACCTCTTCATATTTTTTCATCTCTGCGTTATGGGACGGACGAAGTGAAAATGACATTTTCTTTCTGTCTATTGGTGAGATCATGGGTCACCCCTCCTTTATATATCGGGCTGTTCCGTCATAAAGGTCTGCCCGGACATATATTTACCCATTATTGCTCCGCCACCTGAACCTTGCCTGCAAATGACGGACAATTTTCAATTGACAGAGCAATAGTAAATATCTGATTAAATAATTACCTGTATAAATTATTTTATCACAAATTCAATACTTAGTCAACAATTGTTATACTCATAACACAAAAACTGTTGAAAAGCACAAAAAACAAGATAATTTTTTTCTAAATAAAATCTTTTATCATTTTTCTGATTTAAGCTTATTTCAAGTTTTTATGTTATAATAGTATATAATGGATATTTATAGGCGGAGCATTGTCCGCTGTGACATAAATAAAGGCAACACTGCACAAAGCCCGCCTGACGGCTTTGCACTGAATCTGTGGCGCCCGAAGGAAGTGCCCTTGGGGTACATATTTTCCGCCATCTTGCACAGAAATTCCTTGACATACGATAGTATGCCTGCGGAATTTACTGGTTGTTGAAGATGAAGTTCAGCTCGCTGACGCTCTCAGCGAGATACTGAAAAGAAATATGTATAACGTCGATACCGTTTACGATGGCATTGACGGACTTGATAATGCCATGACGGGAGTTTATGACTGTATCATTCTCGACATCATGCTCCCAGGAATGAACGGTATCGAAGTTCTGCGCAATCTTAGACAGGAACATATCAACACTCCTGTTCTTCTGCTTACTGCAAGGAGCGAGGTCGAGGACAAGATCAACGGTCTTGACTGCGGTGCCGACGATTACCTTACAAAGCCTTTCATTACAGGCGAACTCCTTGCAAGAGTACGTGCCCTGACAAGGCGCAAGGGCGAGATAGTGGACGATAGCAACCTTGACTTCAACGGTCTCACCCTAAACAAAGACACCTGTTCTGTTATATGGAAGGGCAGCGATGTCAAGCTGAGTCTGAAGGAATATCAGATCATGGAACTGCTGATATCAAATCCACGCAGGATACTGCCGAAAGAGCGTATCATCGAAAAGATATGGGGATACGAAAGCGATGTGGAATACAACAATATCGAAGTGTACATATCTTTCCTGCGCAAGAAGCTGGCATCCATAAGCGCACCCGTTCAGATAAAAACAGCAAGAGGTATAGGTTATTCACTGGAACAGGAGGGATGATCTGATGTTCAGAAAAGCTCAGTTAAAGCTTTTTGCGATCATAACAAGTATCCTTTTAGCGGTTTTCATAGGACTTCTTGTAGCGGTAAACGTCATTACCGAACAGGCCATGAACCGACAGTCGGAATTTGTTCTTAAACAGATAGCCGCATCACTGGAATATGACGATCTGTTCCATCAGTTCATACTCAGCCGTCCTGATGTCTATGATCCCGGAAAATTCGACATCTGGAAAAATGAGCCTCCGCCGAGGCCGACTGAAACGGATGCAGAAGAAGTATCGACCACAACTGAAACAACTACCGAAACCACCACTACAGAAACCACTTCGACTACCGTTACAGAAACAGAACAGCCAACAGAACCCGAAGATATCCGGGAGGAGATCATCGAGGAAGAACAGCAGGAATACAACGAACCCGAAAACAATCCCGAACCTCCTCAGCAGCAGCAGCCTGCTGAGACCGATCCGCCTGCACAGAGTCAGAATCCGCCTGAAGAAAATCACGACAGCGGCAATACTCAGGGCGGCGGAAACGAGCATAAGCAGGATTGGAAAAATCCCTGGGGAGATTTTCAGCCTCCTACGGCGCCGAATCAGGGTGGAAACAACAACGGTCAGAACGGCGGTATGTGGACACCGTGGGGATGGGGTTACTGGCCTCCTGTTTACCCGAACTACGGCTGGGACAGTCAGTTCAAGGAACATGATGATGACGACGACGATCATGACGACAAATACTACTACAAACAAAGCGCTTCCGATGACTTTGAAGGCGGTATAGTTGCGCTTGCAAATACTGTAACTACTGACCCTTCTGCAAAGAAGACAACATCCGCAGAGACCACCACATCAAAAGGCAAGGAAGACAAACCTCCTGTGCCGCCCGATGATAAAAAAGAAACTCCGCCCGATGAGCATAAAAACTCAGAAGAAAAGCGGATAGAGCCGATACCGAAGACTCTCGGAAAAGTGGATTTCTTTGCGGTAATGGCCGACAAAAACGGCAAATTCAAAGCTACACTCAATAACGATGATCTTTCGGATGAGACCGCTCAGTCTTACATAAGCGCTATCATGGAAAAGGACGTTGACACAGCTATGCTCAACTCCTTCCAGTTTTTCCGTACATCCAAAAAGAACGGCACACTGATAGTTTTCACCGATAAGAGCGGCGAACTTGATGTTCTCAAGCAGCTGAAAAAAATAACAATAATCATTGGTATCATAAGCACTATCATACTTGCCGCTGCCGCTTACTTCCTCAGCAAGAAGTCCATCGAGCCTATCAAGATAGCTTTCGACCGTCAGAAACAATTCGTATCCGATGCCAGCCATGAACTGAAAACTCCGCTTACTGTAATATCCACCAATGCGGATGTACTCGAAGGCGAAATAGGCGAAAACAAATGGCTCAGCTATATCAAATCACAGACCGAAAGAATGAGCGTTCTTGTCAACGACCTGCTGAGCCTGACAAGACTTGAGAATAATTCTTCCAAGTTCATGGTTGCGGAATTCGATCTTAGCAAGGCTATCGAGAATACCGCCCTCCCCTTTGAATGTCAGGCATTTGAGCAGAACAAGAAGTTCATAATCGACGTTGACAAGGGCATAAAGATCACAGGAAGCGAACAGCATCTGAAACAGATGGCGGCTATATTCATCGACAATGCCCTGAAATATTCCAACGACGGCGGAACTGTCAAGGTAATGCTGAAGCGACAGGGCGATAAGAAGATATTCTCCGTCTACAACACAGGACAGGGTGTCAAGGACGAGGACAAGAACAAGATATTCGAGAGATTCTACAGAAGCGACGAATCACGAAACCGCTCAACAGGCGGCTACGGCCTCGGACTTGCTATTGCAAAATCTATCATAGATAAGCATAAATTCAAGATAAACGTCCTCAACCAGCAGGGCAAGAGCATCTGCTTCGTCGTGACGATGTAAGGCAACACCGCACAAAAACCCATAAAGAAGTTTTGTCTTCTTTATGGGTTTTCTATTGTTATCAGGCAGTAATATCGTCGGTCAAGCCGAGGGGAGCGCTTGATAAACAGCCGTAAAGCGTTGCTTCGCTCGCTTTACTACCTCTCAGGACTCTGGTGTATGGCGTCGCCGCACTTTTTATCTTCTCGGTGAAGGACGTGAGCCTGTAACACGGCCGTCCATAGATACGTCAACTCCTGACATACGCTCGGTAGGCTGAATTATGATAGTTGCCGGGTTATGCTGTGCCCACTCAAACATATAGGATTCGCCTGAACTTTGTCCGATGAAGTTTCGCCATGAGATATCGGTTCTGAATTCGGGGTCTGAGCCTATCCAGCACACAACAGCATCTGGGTCAGCTTCAATAGTCGAGCCGTTCTGAACATTGCTGAGAACAAGCGGATTGCCGTCAACGAGGACAGCCACGAATGCGTTAGGGCCGTTTCCTGTGAGAGTCGATGTAGCAAGGCCTTTCTGCGAAATAACGCCCTGTGCAAGGAAGCGGACGTTGTACTTGCAGTCTCTTGAAAATGCAAGGATATTCTCGCTTTCCACGGAAATAGTCTCATTCTGCTGAAGCTTGTACACAACAACGTGCTGCTGGTTATTAGCGTAATATGTAATGCTGTCGCCGTTGAAATCCACCTTCATAAGCGGCAGATTCTCACCTGCGAAACGTCTTGTCAGCTGACCGAGAAAGGCACGTCCTGCATTCTCTTCGGGGCCAAGCATGACTTTAGTGAAGTTGTAATTTTTAGCACCGTAGCATTCGCCTCCGATAAAAGCGCCTGCCTTGGTATATATAAAATCTCCGCCGCCCTGACAGGTCACCATCAGGCACAGCTCATTAAGAGTTTCAAATTTTATCACGATCTTTCTTCCTTTCTTTATTCCATAACAACGCCGTACATAGCGCAGAATTCCGCAAGGTCACGGGCAACTCCCGAGCCCACTGCATTGAACTTCCATGCGCCCTTATAGCGGTAAAGTTCACCCAGCACAAGAGCGGTAACGTTGCTGTAACATTCATCCTGCACAAAGCGTGAAGTCTCCTTGCCTGTATCGGCATCCATGATACGTGCATACACATTCTGCACCATACCGAAATTAAGTCTGTTTGCCGAAGCTTCATATATAGTTATGGCTATGAGTATCTTTTCAACATTCGGGCTGACCTTGTTCAGGTCGATGGTAAGTTCAGCATCGTCCTCACAGGCAACGCTGATATCGAAGACCTTATACTGCACACTGC
>CADBAC010000205.1 GCA_902792495.1 Ruminococcus flavefaciens
CGATACCCAGAAGACATCGGTTTCAAGATTCACATCTATCGAGCTCCTTAACGGCGAACAGTTCATGGGACTTGACCTGAATGCAAGGCGAAATCTGGAACTTACCGAGACTCTCCGCAACAAGGAGAAAAAAGGCTCTCTCTTGTGGGTGCTTGATTCGACCAAGACTTCCATGGGACGCCGACTTCTCAAAAACTGGATAGAACAGCCGCTGAAAAGTCCTGCAAGGATAATCGAGCGCCTTGACGCAGTTGATGCTCTTTATAAGAACAGCGTTACCCTTGCCGACCTCAGTGACCTTCTTGACAGAGTTTACGACCTTGAACGTCTCATGACCAAGGTAATGTACAAGAGTGCAAATCCCCGTGACCTGAAATCGCTGTCAGCTACGGCGCTTCAGCTTCCGCTCATCAAGCAGGAGCTTTCAAAGCTGAGCGGTTCAAAGCTTCTTGCACGGTGCAATGAGGAGATAGACACTCTTGAGGAAATGGTCAAGCTGGTGGAAAATGCCATAATGGACGAGCCGCCTGTTTCTGTCAAGGACGGCGGAGTTATCCGTGAGGGCTTCAATCAGGAACTTGACGAACTTCGCCATATCATGGGCCACGGCAAGGAAATAATAGATGATATCGAACAGCGTGAAAAGGAAGCTACAGGCATAAAGAACCTGAAGATCGGCTATAACCGTGTGTTCGGCTATTATCTTGAAGTCACACGTTCCTACTATGACCTCATCCCCGACGGCTGGATACGCAAGCAGACCCTTGCCAATGCAGAGAGATTCATAACCGAGGAACTGAAAAATGCCGAAAATGCCATACTCGGCGCCAAGGACAAAGCCCTTGCGCTGGAGGCTGATATTTTCGCAGAGGTACGTGACTTCCTTGCAACAAAGCTGGAATCCGTACAGAAGACTGCTTCGGCAGTTGCGACAGTGGATGTGCTCTGTTCATTTGCAGATGTGGCGCTCCGCAATCAGTACGTGAAGCCGGATATCGCCATTGACGGCGCTATTGACATAAAGGCAGGCCGCCATCCCGTAGTGGAGCTTATGCTGACCGAGGAGATGTTCGTGCCGAATGATATCTACATCGACAACAAGGCTGACCGTATGTCCATTATCACGGGACCCAATATGTCTGGTAAATCCACATATATGCGCCAGACAGCCCTTATCGTGCTCATGGCTCAGATAGGAAGCTTCGTTCCTGCGGATTCGGCTAAGATATCCGTTGTGGACAAGATATTCACCCGTGTCGGAGCGTCCGATGACCTGACAGCAGGACAGTCCACATTCATGGTGGAGATGAGTGAGGTTTCGGATATCCTGAAAAACGCAACTCCCGACAGCCTTGTGATTCTTGACGAGGTGGGACGTGGTACATCTACATTTGACGGTGTCAGCATTGCCCGTGCAGTTGCCGAGCATATCGTCAATTCAAAAAAACTGGGCTGCAAGACACTTTTTGCTACCCATTATCATGAGCTTATCGGTCTTGAAAACGAACTTGAAGGCGTGAAGAATTACAGTATCGCCGTAAACAAGCACGGCGGAAACATCCGCTTCCTGAGAAAGATAGTCCGTGGCGGAGTAGACGAAAGCTACGGCATTGATGTTGCGAAGCTGGCAGGACTTCCTGCAAAGGTGGTAAGCCGTGCAAGGGAGCTTCTTGCGGAGATGGAAGCCGCTCACGCAAGCGAAAAGCCTGTAGTTGCCGAGGAGCGTCAGCAGCTAAGCTTCGGCGTAGCAAGCCGTGAGAGCGCTCTTGAAATGCTGGAAAAGACCAATATAGACGAACTGACCGACAGCGAATGCCGTGAACTTCTCAAAGACATGGCAGCGCTTCTGAATTGAGAATTGAGAATTGAAAATTGAGAATGAAATCCCATTAAAATTCGGAATTCGGAATTGAGGTGTCCCCTTACGGGGACGATAAAAATATTAATTATTTAAATCTGTCAGCGAAGCTGACACAATAATTCTCGATTCTACATTCTCAATTTTCCATTAATTACGCATTAAAATTCGGAATTGAGGTGTCCTCTTACGGGGACGATAAAAATATTAATCATTTAAATCTGTCAGCGAAGCTGACACAATAATTCTCAATTCTACATTCTCAATTCTCCATTAATTACGCATTACGCATTACGAATTACGAATTAATAAGAGAGGGGGGCACTTATGCCCGCATATTTCAGTATTTATGTTGAATTCAGCAGATACGAGCTGGATTACGATACAGTCAAAAAGCTTTTCAGCTACCTTGATTTCGCAGGACTTAAATTCAAGGGCGGATTCCATGAAAGCAAGGATAACAGCGTTGATGAGATAAACGACTGGAATCAGAAAAAACTGGAGGATAATTACGTTCTCGGCTATACTGAGGAAGCTTCAAACGATTACAAGCAGTTCTGCTTTGAGTATGGCGGATTCTCCGAAGTAAGGGGATTTTTCATGAATGGCAATCCTACGGAAAAGGAATTCGAGCTGAACATTATCATCCCCGAGGATGAAGTTATAAATGAAGACGGCAGCTACAAGGCAGATGCTGTGCAGAAGCTGAAAGACTTTGCACGTATCCTCTGGGTAATGCCTGAGGTAAGAACTATACAGACAGGACTTGAACTGGGCGAGGGAAGCGTTCCCGAAAGCGAAATAATGGCAGGTACAGCACCTTCCGCTTATCCCTTTGCCATAGTCTCACAGAGAATGTTCAGCCAGCTGAAACAGGATGACTATGATGCCGAGGGAATAAATGCAGGCGGATTTATAGTGATACCGAAAAAACGCAATATTGTTTGATAATCAGCGACCCCAAAAATAAGAAAGGAGCATGGCGATGCCGCCGATCAATATACTCAGCAAAGAAATATCAGAGCTTATTGCCGCAGGTGAGGTCATAGAAAGGCCTTCCTCTGTAATAAAGGAACTGGTGGAAAACTCCATAGACTCAGGCGCAAGGCATATCACCGTCGAGATAAAAAACGGCGGTACGACCTATATGCGTGTCACCGATGACGGCTGCGGAATGTCATTCGGTGACGTACCAAAGGCATTTCTCCGCCATGCTACCAGCAAGATAACTGCCAAGGAGGACCTTGACAACATCCTTACTCTCGGTTTCCGTGGCGAGGCGCTTGCCTCCGTTGCGGCTGTTGCGAGAGTGGAGGTCCTCACCAAGCAGAGAGAGGACGCACTCGGAACGCTTTACGCCATTGAGGGAAGCGAAGAAAAGGCACACGAGGAAAGCGGATGCCCCGACGGTACGACTATCATAATCCGTGACCTTTTCTACAATGTGCCTGCCCGTCAAAAGTTCATGAAAAAGGACGTAACAGAGGCGAATGCGGTGAGCAACATCCTCCAGAAGATAACCATGTCACACCCCGATGTGGCATTCAAGCTTATCCGTGACAACCGTGTGGAGTTCAACTCCAGCGGCGACGGCGAGCTTTTTTCTGCGGTATATGCGGTCTACGGCCGTGACTTTGCCCGTGACCTCATGGAAGTGGACTACGAATACGAAGGCATCCACGTAGGCGGATACGTCATCAAGCCGCTTTATTCCAAGAACAACCGTGCCTTCCAGAATTTCTTCGTAAACTTTCCTGCAAGATTGAGCGTCATTCCTCTGAAAGCAAGTTCTTCACCAAGCGGTGCCAATACCAGAGTTGCTATTGTAGAAAGAACGGTCATATCTGCGTAAGCCGTCAATCATGAGTACTGCGGTATGAAAAAACCCTGCATTTCTGCAGGGATTTAGAGATTTTGAAAGATTTAATTGTACCTTGAAAAAGTTAAGACTGTTTTATGAGACTCGGACATTCATGCTGGACGTGTTTTGACCAAGGCATGAGATCGTCGAGGAACTTAAGATTGGTATCATCCATGTGCTTCGGTAATTCTGAAAGGAGTAACTCGAAGTACTTGTAGGTGTTCAGGTTGTTTGCCTTGGCTGTTTCAGCAAGGCTGTATAAAACGGCGCTGGCTTTTGCTCCTCTGTCGGACTCAATGATGACGAAGTTCTTTCGGGCTTTTGCTCCTCTGTCGGACTCAATGATGACGAAGTTCTTTCGGCCTATGGTGAACGGACGAATTGCCTGCTCGGCGCAGTTATTGTCCATGGGAATATTTCCATCATCAAGGAATTTCCTGAGGTATGGTTCCTGATGGATGCTGTAAGCCAGTGCTTTTCCGATTACGCTGTTGTGGGTAACCTGAGAGTATTTGAGTTTTACCCACTCAAAGTAAGCGTCAACTTGCTCCTTGAGGTGCTCCTGGCGCTGTCTTTTACGGTCGGATGGAGAAAGATCATCGTAACCGTTGTCTGTGTGCATCATTTCGGTTATCAAATCGTAGGCTTCCTGGGCTATCGTTCCTTTTGCATCTGATTTTCTTTTGAGGGATTTGATGAAATCAGCAAAAGGCCTTCGCGCATGAACCCAGCACCCGGCGACATTTAGATCCGGTCGTTCCTTACCAA
>CADBAC010000206.1 GCA_902792495.1 Ruminococcus flavefaciens
CTTGTAGCGGAAGATGTTTCTTATCGATACCTTGTGTAGGAATTTCAGTTTCTCCCAAATGAAAGGGATGTACTCCAGAAGCACCCTCTTGCCTGCTTTCGGAGATCTCGGCCTCATCAGCTGTGCGGCAGTCTCTCTCAGCTCCACACGGCATGATATCCATGTTGTACCTATCGAGCAGAGCAGTGAAGCCGCAAGTGCCGCTGCCGCCATTTTCTTATCAAAAAGGTAGCGCATGGGCAGATTGAGATACATCAGTTCGTAGGTCATCCATATAACTCTCGGGAAAAGCACCGTTCCTACGGCAAATCCCAGCACACAGCCGATAACTGCGGCAAGTCCGGAATAGAACATGAATTTTCCCATAATCGAAGCTTCGGAGTAGCCCAGCGCTTTCAGCACGCCTGTTTCCGTGCGCTGCTCCTCGACCATTCGGCTCATGGTAGTCATGCAGACCAGTGCCGCTACCAGAATGAAAAATATCGGGAATATCCTTGCAACCTGCGCCACTATCTCGGAATCGCTCTCAAAGCAGGCATATCCGATATTGGTATTGCGTCCCAGCACGTAGGTATCAGGCTTTTTCAGCTTGCTCAGTTCCTTTTCCGCATCCGCAAGCTGTGATTCGCCGTCGGCTATTTTCTCATTGAACTCGGCAAGAGAAGCTTCATAATCGGCTCTTCCCTGTTCAAGCTGTTTGCGGCCCTCGTCCAGCTGCGCCTTGCCTGCTTCATAATCTTTCGGTGAAAGTGCCTTTATCTGCTCCAGCTGTTTGGCCTGTTCATCAAGCTGTGACTGCGTATCATCCAGCTGTTTTTTCGCATCATCAAGGGACGACTGTCCGTCGGCACGATTTTTCTCAAGTTCAGCCCTGCTGTCGCTTATCTTCTCATCAGCTTCACTGTAAAGGCTGTCGTAGCGCATATCCGCCCTCTCCTGAGCGATATCCTGCCACTGTTCTTCACGTCCGCTCATAAAGTCGTCGTACTCGTCGGAGTATATCACATAGTCCTCATCGAAACGGATATATGCCTCGGTGTACTGCTCAAGGGTGAAAGTGTCGGGAAGCACGTATATGAATCCCTCGATACTGCCGTTTCCGATGGAAGTAGTTCCACGCTCGAAGTTGATATACAGCGAAGAATCGGCAGTTCCCACCACTTTGAGAGTATCCGAGGGGAAAGCTTCTTTAGTCCTGTCGGTGTTCTCTGAGGAAATTTTTATATCCTTGCCGACCCAGTCTCTGTCCTTGCGGTACTCGACTATGCACTCCCCCGCCTTCTCGGGCATACGTCCGCTTTTCAGCTTTATGCCGTTGATATTATCGGTAAGCGAGTGTACTTTGTAGACCTCCTCACGGGAACCCGAAGCTATAAGCACATCAAGGCTGTATGCGCCCTCGGCATATCTTACGTCTTTGCGTGTACGGAAGTCCTCAATGTCATCTTCTTCCCAGCCAAGTGTGGAGAGAAGCCTGTAATCGTAAAACTGATTCTCCTTAAGAAAATCATCGACTGTCTGCAACATAGCAGGAGTTGTTACCCTTACTCCCGAAAAGAATCCTACTCCAAGGGCGATAATGGCAAGTATCGCAAAAAAGCGTCCAAATGTCCCACGTATCTCACGGAGGGACGATTTTTTTATTGCTGACTTCATGGCGGTCACCACTCAATATCTGCTACGTCAACGATATTATCGTTCAGACGTACATCGGCAATAGTTCCGCTTTTTACAGTGATTATACGGTCCGCCATGTCTGCTATCGCAGAGTTGTGGGTTATGACTACAACAGTCATACCGCCCTGACGGCAGGTGTCCTGTACGAGGGCAAAGTGCGCAATATCGTGCAGCGTACCTGTCGGTTCGTCGCAGAGAAGAAGCTTCGGATTTTTCGCAAGCGCTCTTGCTATGGCAACTCTCTGCTGTTCGCCGCCGGAAAGCTGTGCAGGGAAATTCCTCATACGCTCGGAAAGTCCTACCTGTTCAAGCACCTTTGAAGCGTCCATGGGTTCACGGCATATCTGTGCCGCAAGCTCGACATTTTCAAGAGCGGTCAGGTTCTGCACAAGGTTGTAGAACTGGAAAACGAATCCCACATCATAGCGGCGGTAAGCGGTAAGCTGTTTCTTGTTCATGGAGGAAATTTCGTTTCCGTCAAGGGTGACGGTGCCGCCCGAAAGAGTGTCCATACCGCCGAGAATATTGAGGATAGTGGTCTTGCCTGCGCCCGACGCACCGACGATAACGCAGAATTCGCCTTTATTTATCTGAAAATTTACGTCACGGAGAGCGTGTATCTCCACTTCGCCTGTCTTATACACTTTGCTGACATTTTTGAATTCAACATATGCGCTCATAATTTCATCCTTTTTGATTTGATCTGTTCTATTATTATACCATGATATTCCCAAAAATTCAAGCTGCCGTCAGCTTGACCACGATCACGTTACGCTCGCAAGCTCGCTTACTCTGTACGTTCAGCTTACTCTGCTTTCGCTCGTTGGTACTTCTTGTATTGCTGAACTGAAACAAAGCTTTGTAGGGAACGCCGCACTCGGGCTCCCACAGTTCCAATCGCACCGAAACGGAAGAACGAGGGCGCACACTGTGCGCCCCTACATTATTCTACCCGACATTTGAATTGATCCAAGGACCGCCAAAGGCGGCCCCTACAAACTAACAATTCCAATTATGTTTGGGCGAACGCTCAAACATTCAGCCTGACCATAGAAAGCAAAATCCGACAGGAGGGTGAGAGAAAAAGGGGTGAGGGAAAAGAGAGTCCAGAGAGGAAAACCGACTGGGAAAAGGAGAGAGGGGGGATGTCGGATTTTGCTGCGGTTTTCTGTCTCACCTCTCTCCTTGTCCCAAGAGGTGTTCCTCTTTGGCTGACACAAAGCTGCCGCAAGAAAAATGTGAGGCTATGTGGGACGTCGGGGACGCCGTCCCCTACAATAACGGGCAGTTATGGCGGTATTCCAAGGGTGCTCGGAAAGCGCCCCTACAATTTTGATCCGTCTGCAAGCGTACACCGCATTACGCATTAAAAAAGCGGATGACCTTACGTCATCCGCTTTTTATCAGCCTGCAATGGCCATATTTGCTGTTTCTACTGCCTGATTGTACTGTGCGTCATTGCCTTCCTGATCGTTCTCTACCTGATAGTCGGGAGTAAGTCCCACTCCGTCGTAGCACTCAGAATTGGCTGTCTTGTACTTTGCCACAGTAAGAACTACCGCACCGTCTTCAAACTCCGTTGTTGACTGCATTACGCCTTTGCCGTAGGTCTTTACGCCTACCAGAGAAGCCTTGCCGAAGTCCTTCAGTGCAGCCGCAAAAAGCTCTGCGGAACTTGCTGTGTTCTCGTTGACCAGCACTACCATAGGCAGATCTATCTCCGATTCATCAGAGTAAACGATAGTCTCGGAATTTCCGTCCTTGTACTCGGCGGTCGCTATAACTCCCTCGGGAAGAAGCGGATCGAGACAATCCTCAAGAGCGGATATCTGTCCGCCTTCGTTGTCACGTACATCGAAAATAAGCGCCTTAGCACCGTTTGAGGTAAGTCTTTCAAGAGTTGCCACGAACCGATCGGGTGTATTCTTCTTGAAGCCGCTTATCTTGATGTAGCCGATATAGTCGTTTCTCATTTCGCCGCTTACTGTTTCAACTTCGATGGAACGGCGGGTGAACGTGTAGTCCTTGTCGATTCCCTCACGGCGGATAGTAAGGCTGATGTCACTTCCCTCAGTACCTCTCATAGCCTCTACCGACTCATCGAAGCCTGCTGTGATAACATCAACACCATTGACGATAGTGATGATATCTCCTACCTTTACGTCTGATTCAGCCACAGGCGAATCGGGAAGTATCTCCTCGATACTGATATAGCCGCTTTCATCCTTGGCAAGAGTGAGTCCGAGACCAATGAGCTTTCCCTGATCCTCGCTGAGCTCATCCATGTACTCTTCATTGCTGAGATAACGTGAATACGGGTCATCCAGACCTTCTATATAGCCCTTGAGTATTCCGTCGTTCAGCTCATTTTCGTCGATCTCACCGTAGTAGTGATCCCTTACATAGCTGTCAAGCATCTGAAGGGAATTGTACTTCTGAGCCTTCTCATTGACGTCCACCACCTTTTCGTTGAAACTTCTCAGCGAATAGAATGATGTGAGTATAAATGTCACAGCCGAAGCGATCGCTATAAGGCTTATGGCAAGTCCGAGACTTATCTTTTTATTCATTATATCATCACTTTCCTGAACGCAAATTCGGGCAGCTGTTATACTGCCCTGAATTCGATTATTATCGTTTTACGTAATTAAGAGGATCGACCCACTGTCCGTTCACATTCACATCGAAGTGAAGATGTGTACCTGTGGACCATCCTGTGCAGCCTACATAGCCGATGACATCGCCCTTGTTGACGTACTGTCCGCTTCTTACGACGATCTCACGCATATGGCCGTATCTGCTGTATGTGGAGCTGTCATGGGATATCTGGACGTAGTTGCCGAAATATCCGTTGCATGAACAGGTCTTTACTCCGTTGACCTTTGGGTAATCGTGAGTACAGCCGCCTGCTGCGATATCGACGATACCGCTTCTTGCAGCAACTACCGGCTGACCGTAGATACCGTCTGAACTGATATCGATGCCCTTGTGGAACTCATTGAACTCTGCTCTGTAGCCGAAGGGACTGGTTATATTGGTGAAGCCCGGAACAGGCCATGTCCAGTCTGACGAATCGTCTACAGGCGGTGCCGTAACTACAGGTGCCGCAGTTGTTGGCGGAGCCGTAGCCGCTGCTGTTGTAGTTGTAGTGGGCTGAGTTGTGGGAGCCTGAGTAGGCCTTACAGTCGGTTCGGTCATATATGTGACCTTTTCGGAAGTTGCCCTTTCCGCCGTAGTTCTTATCACTGTCTGAGCCTCTGTTGCAGCCGGAACTGTGATCTGAGTAACTACAGGAGTTTCCGCAGCTGCGCTGGTAACAGTCCTGCCCTTGCGCCGCATTTCCTCCTCATAGAGGCGCTGTGCTTCCAGAGCATTTTTCCTGTGGGCATCCTCTGACTCTGCCTCCAGCCTTTCATTCTCGGCTGCAAGTTCGTCCCTGTTGATGCTGAGCATAAGCTCCTCACGGTCAAGTGAAGCTATCTGCTGCTGACTGCTTTCGATCTTTTCGCCCAGCATCTGCACCTCAGCATTTTTCTCCGCAGCGCTTTCCTCCTGCATACGGATACTTTCCTGAAGCTGAGCCTTCTGCTGAGCCAGATCCGACTTCAGCTGCTCCATGCTGTTTATCTCACCGAGTATATCGTCAATAAGCTGCTGATCGTGTTCAGCCACACGGTTGAGCATCTCAACTCTTGAGATCATGTCATAGAAGCTTGATGATCCGATGAGTACGGTTGCGAAATTATCTGTGCTTGAAACATACATCTCACTCAGACGCATTTTGAAGGTCTCCACCTTTGCGGCGATATCCTTTTCCTGCTGCTCTATCTGAACATCTATCTGAGCGATCTTATCCTGAGCTGATGAGATACTATCCGACAGCTGCTGTATCTCAGCTGTGAGCAGAGCGATATTCTCGCTGATGGCGGCAAGCTGCTGTGACAGCATTTCCTGATACTGTTTCTCGCTCGCCTTGCTCTGTTCAAGAGAACCGAGCTTCACTTCAAGATCTGCGATCTTCTGTGTGTTGGCTTCTCTCTCCTGCTGTATCTCGTCAACTGTTCTTGCTGAAACTGTATTATACGGGCGGCTCATCACAGTGCCTGCCGTAACAGCGGCACTGATGACGAAAGCCATTATCCTATTGAAAGAAACGTAGTTTTCAGGGTCATCGTAAGCACCGTTCTTACGTACCTCGAAGTGGAGGTGAGCGCCTGTAGAATAGCCTGTAGAGCCGACATATCCGATGACCTGTCCCTGCTCTACGTACTGTCCTTCGGTAACAGCTACCGACTTCATATGTCCGTAAAGAGTTGTATATGTACCGTCATGATAGATCATAACGTAGTTGCCGTAGCCGCCTCCGCAGCCGCAGCTTCCTGATTTTCCGTAGTCGTGGGTACAGGTCGTGCATCCTACGTGGACAGTACCTGATCTTGAAGCGACAATCTTAGCGCCGTAGATACCTGCGTCACCGATATCGATACCGTTGTGGCTTCTGCCCCATCTCGGGCCGACACCGCTGGTGATGTAGCTGAATCCCGGAACAGGCCACATAAAGCCTGATGCTCCGACTCTGCCTGCTATGGTATTTGCGGCCTGCTGAGCAGCCTGTTCTGCGGCGGCCTGTTCTGCAGCGGCTTTTTCGGCAGCCTGACGGTCAGCCTCAGCCTGTGCAGCTTCGGCAGCAGCCTGCGCTTCGGCAGCTCTCTGTGCAGCAGCCTGAGCAGCAGCTTCTGCGGCAGCCTTTTCCTCGGCAGCCTTCTTCTCTGCGGCGATACGTGCAGCTTCCTCAGCGGCAGCCTTTTCAGCAGCGGCCTTTTCGGCAGCGATACGTGCGGCTTCTTCGGCAGCAGCCTTTTCAGCGGCTATACGCTCCTCTTCAGCCTTGCGTCTTGCTTCTTCCTCAGCCTTCCTGCGCTGTTCTTCCTCGTAGCGTCTCTGAGCTTCCTCAGCGGCCTTGCGGATCTGTTCCTTGATA
>CADBAC010000207.1 GCA_902792495.1 Ruminococcus flavefaciens
ATATGGGATAAATGCAGTAAACTCCGTCTGCCTGCTGTATCAGCGGTGCTTTTCATAGCTGCGGCTGCGGCGGCGCTGGCAGTTGGTGCATGGATGTTCAGCAGATCATCCTATCAGATATTCTGGATATTCCTCGCAGGCTGTCTTACGCTGTCATTGCTGTACGGCCGATTCTATAAGCCGAAACTGAAACGGCAGTTCAACTCCGCTTTTATCATGGGGCTGAGCTTTCTGCTGAAATTCTGCTATGTTCTGGGCACCGCTTCGTGGAATCGTCAGCACGATATAGGCTCATTCGACACAGAGGAACTCTCAGGCGGTCACCTCGGCTATATCGCCTATCTTTACAAAAACCACAGTCTCTATCAGGAAGATTACAGGGAGATTTTCCAGTTCTGTCATCCGCCTTTTCACCACAGCATATGTGCGGTATGGGTCACCGTGTGGAAGGATGTTTTCCACGTAAGCCAGGAAAAAGCTGTTGAATCGCTGATGATGCTTCCCCTGTTCTATTCCATGTGCATTCTCATTTCGGCTTATTATATTCTCAGGCACTTCAGACTGGAAGGCAGAGCGCTGTACATACCGCTTATTCTGATCGCTTTCCATCCCTGCTTCACATTCCTTTCGGCATTGCTCAACAACGATGCTCTTATGTGGGCACTGGTAACGGGAGCAGTTCTCGCAACTCTCAGGTGGTACGATTCGCCGTCGCTGAAAGGCATAATGAAAATAAGCCTTTGCGTGGGACTCGGAATGATGACAAAGCTTTCAGCCGCTCTTGTAGCTCCGCCTATAGCGCTGGTATTCCTGACAGTATTCATCAGGGACTTCCGCAAGTCATGGAAAAAACTGCTCGGACAGTTCATTTCCTTCGGTGCGGTATGTGTGCCGCTGGGAATGTGGTTCCCTGTGAGAGGATTCATCAGGTGGAAGGTTCCGCTGAACTACGTTCAGGAACTTCCCGAAAGTCTGGAGCAGAATATAAGAGGGATACCATTCATTCAGCGTATAACCGATTTCGACCCTGTGCAGTTCAAGCGTGTATTCATCAACTGGCTCTGGTATGACGACAACGGACAGGCCATGAACTTCAATGAGACCAATCCGCTTATAACCATATTGAAAAATTCCATATTCAGCGAATTCATATCCGAAAGCGACTTCGAGGGTACGCAATATATGCTGCCGCTTTGCACGGTCTTTTTCTGGCTGGGTGTGATACTTGCCGCCGCTGCATTTATAGCTATGATAGCAACATTTATCGCCGACCGCTCTATGGACAGGACACAGAAGCTGTTCATCGGTTCATTCTACGCACTGCTTGTGGGAAATCTCTATCTCATGTCTGCGAATTATCCAATGGTATGCACTATGAATTTCCGCTATCTCATGCCGACTGTTATCACAGGTGCGCTGTTCGTGGGAATGTGCATCAAGAAGCACGGCAACAAGACCGCAGGCACGGTTGCGGCTGTTCCGATCGTGGGATTTTCGGCACTTTCCGCACTTGTTTATTTAGTGACAAGTCAGAACAGCTGAACAGTTTCAAAACAAATATCAGCAAGTAAGGCTCCTTTCATATGAACGGAGCCTTATGTTATATATTTATACATATTCACAATAAATTACCATTCTTTGATAAATAATGTGATATAATATTTTTATATTCCCGTATTATACAGTACAATTACTACAATGGGCGATCATTTTTTATTAGGAGGCTTTAGTATGGACCTGAAAAGAAGCGACTCTGTCACCTTCGATGTCGCTATGGAGTTTTTAAAAGAAAATCTTGGAGCCGTTCTCTATGTTGACGGCGACGCAGACGAATACCGAGCCCTTAGCAGGAGGAGCTTCTTCAACGAATTCGTGGACGAAAAAGGAAGCTATCACGACCTGATAGAAAAGCTCTGGTTCCATTTCAACAACTCTTCCGATGCCGTGGTCGAGAATTATCACGTTTTCATCCCTAACGCAGGTAAATTTTCAGGAAAATACAGCAAAAGGGTGAACATCGTTTTCAATGACGTTACCCATACCATTCAGATGACCATATATCCTATCAAAGAATCCTCTACCTACTTATTCATCCTTGATGAACTTGACGGCGGACAGTATATCGACGAAGCCCTCACAAACAAAAAGGTCGATACTATCCAGAATACCTTCCTCTTCTCAATGTATATCGATGTGGTTCGTGATACCACAAGCAGTATCAGTATCACAGAAATTTCCGACGAGGTCATGAACCAGCAGATAAAATATTCCGACTGGCGCAAGAAGATCGTTAAAATGATCTGGCCTGCGGATCAGGATCAGTTCATGGAAAGAACAGACCCCGAGTACCTGAAAAAGAATTTCGCTCCCGGAAAGACTTCATCTTTCGACTGCCTTATGATGAATCTGAACGGCGAATACATATGGGTAAAGCTGATATTCAGCCGTGCCGAGACCGATAACCCCGAGGACTACCGTTTCGTTTACATGGTGCAGGATATCAACGAGACCTCAGTGAAACTCATGTCTGCCCTCAATAATTATAAGATCCTCGCTCTCAGGGATTCACTTACCGGCATCTACAACCACGGCAGAATGGAGACCGAGATATTCAATGCTCTCGACAAAAAGAGAAAGTCGAAAGAAGATATCTCCTTAATGATACTTGATATCGACTTTTTCAAGAGCGTAAACGATGAATTCGGCCATGCCACAGGCGACACTACCCTTAAAGAGTTCGCTCAGCTCATCATGAACTACTGCAAGGAAAACAATGCCGTTGCAGGAAGATGGGGCGGTGAGGAATTCGTAGTCGTATGCTATGGAAAAAATCCCGCCGAAGCTAAGGAGATGGCTGACGCTATACGCCTGAAGGTGCAGGAGAACCTGTTCTCAACTGTGGGACATATCACCTGTAGTATCGGTATGACCGAACTCATGGAAAGCGATGATATCGAAACAGCCTTTGAACGTATGGACGGCGCTCTCTACTGCGCAAAATCGAACGGCAGAAACTGCATCTGCACTAAGTAATGATAATAAGGGGAAAGCAAGTCTTTTCGGAGACTGCTTTCCCCTTTAAATTTCCACTTGCATTTATCTGAAATAAGTGTTATAATATAAGTTGAGATTCTGAATATCAATCTCCCCATATCAAAGGAATGATAATATGAAAAAAATTACCATAGTCACAGGCCACTACGGAAGCGGTAAAACTACTTTCTCGGTCAATCTGGCTGTCAAAGCCGCTGCGGAGGGCAAATCCGCTGCTATCGTTGACCTCGATATAGTCAACCCTTATTTCCGTACCGCCGATTTCAGGGATATGTTCGAGGAGAAAGGGATAAAGCTTATCGCTCCCGATTTCGCCAACAGCAACCTTGATATCCCGTCTATACAGTTCGATGTTGTGCAGCTAGCTATGAATGAGGATTGCCTTATCATAGATGTCGGCGGCGACGATGCAGGTGCTGTCGCTCTCGGAAGATATGCCGAGGAACTTGAGCAGTTCAGCGACGATATAGATATGGTCTATGTCATTAACCAGCGCCGTACTCTTACTTCTACTCCCGATGAGGTAACAGCCCTTATGTACGAGATAGAAGCTGCCGCAAGGATGAAGCATACTGCGCTTATCAACAATACCAACCTCGGAAACGAGACTACACTGGAAATAGTGGACAGCTCACGTAAATTCGCCGAGGAAACTTCACAGAAAACGGGTCTCCCCGTTATGTATACCGTCTATCCCGAGGATATCGCAGACACTACTGATGCAGCCGATAAATTCGCTGCCAATATCTGCGTAAAGCCTATCTGGGAACGGTGATTATATAATTCGGAATGCGGAATGCGGAATTATGAATTATTTGATTCGTCTGTTATACAGATATGACAATTCCGAATTCCTAATTCCGAATTCCGAATTAAACTGAAAGGAGCGATGAGTGAATGGCTAAGATGACAGTTATTACCGAGCGCTGCAAGGGCTGCGGTCTGTGTACAGCTGCCTGTCC
>CADBAC010000208.1 GCA_902792495.1 Ruminococcus flavefaciens
CGGCAAAATCCTCTTCCGCTGTTTCTAAGCTGTCATATTCCGGTTCCCAGGCAGGTTCCGGTCCCTCGGACATGAACGTTTCCTCAAAGGCTTCATGCGCTTCCTGTTCTGCTTCGGGCGTTTCTTCGAATGTTTCCTCTGCAGACTCTTCACAGGTTTCTTCTGCAGGCATCTCTTCGAAGGTTTCTTCCTCAAAGTTCTCTTCTGCATGTTCTTCGGCAGAACACTCCTCAGCTGCTTCTGAACACTCAGGTTCAGCCATTATAACAGGGATCGACACCTCGTCATTTGCAACGCGTTCTGTATAGTTGTCCGCAGATGGTGTTTCCGGGATGAATTCTTCATAAGACTCTTCAGCCGGTTCTTCATGGATTTCTTCATAAACTACAGATTCAGCTTCTTCTGCTTCTTCTGCTTCCTCTGCTTCAGCCGTTTCATCTGTCTGTGTCAGTTCAGCATCAGCCTCAGATTCTTCTGAGAAATCTTCCGTTAATGCCGGCTCTTCATAGATTTCTTCTGCCGTATCTGCTTCCTGTGCCGGTTCTTCACAGATTTCTTCTGCCGTATCTGCTTCTGGTGCCGGCTCCTCAGCCGGTTCCTCCGTCTGCACTTCAGCAACCATAGCTGCCGCTTTTTCTTCCTCATACTGTCTGGCTGCAGCAGCAAGGGCCTCATCTATATCCGACTTATTGATGAACGACGGGCTTTCTTCATTGGTGGCTTTACTGTCATGCACCATGTTCTTAAGTGCTTTGATCGTGCCGTAAATAGATTTACCGTCTTCCGATCTCAATCCTGCAATTATTTTGCCTGAGCCGCTGTTATGCAGTCTTCCTCGGTTTCGTGAACATACATCCAGCCTATGCCCCAGTCATCATTTTCGACATATCCCCTGTTATCTATAATATGAATATTATGTTCATCGTCCAAAGCATATACCGGGATCTCATTCTCTTTCAGACCTTCAGGAGCTTTCGGAACTTCGATGCTGACCGCTTCACTGGCGAACATATTGTCTGTCGGCCTCAGCCGCAGCGAAAATGTCTCTCCCGGTATAACGCACAGATCTGTCCACATAGTACCGTCTTCCTGCTCTGAATAGCCGATCATTCTTTCTCCGATACCTGCAAAGTTCTCGCCGATTTTTATCTCAAGTTCATCGTCACGGTACTTTTCTTTCAACTGCATCTCATCGATACTGAACCTGAACTCATGATCTGCCAATTCCCGTCTCTGAGGAACGTCTAATTCAAATTCATCGCTGTCTGATATCACTTTCACTTTCCAGCCTGCATACTTCCCGACATCAGAACCTGTAGTCAGCCTTGTGCCGTCAGGAGCGTAAATCTGAGAATCTCCCGCTATCCTGATGGTCTCGGTCTGCATATCAAAAGATACAGGGCTTCGGTTTACTATCACCTTCACAGTATTGTCAAGGGCATTTTCCTTTTTCAGTTCAAACTCAAAAACAGTTTCTCCCAAAGGCAGCTCATACTGGTCCGTGACTTTGTAATTGCTTATCTTTTCGCCGTTGAAAGTTATCTCGCAGTCGGAGACAGGGAAAAATCTCACCTTTTCGTTAGCAGCAGAAAGTTCGATACGATACTCTGACTCATTTATTTTTTCGGCATATTTCAGATTCGGAGAGTAGAAAGAAGGATTGGTGTCGTAGCCGAAGCTGAAAAATTCCGCTTTGGCAGGACGATACTCCCTTGTTGAATAAGTGTTTCCGTGCTCGGTATGAGCGGTTATACTGCCTTTGCTTTCCACAGGGATAGGCTGTGTATACTCGGACTCCTCGCTCCTGCCATTCTCGTTTTCTATATAATATAGTATCTTATCCACACCCGAGGCAGTCAGTTCAACACATTCATTCAGCGGGACCGCACCCGACGGATGTGAAAAATGCACCGTATCAAGTTCGGAACCAAAAGCTTTAAGGCTGATATTTCCCATGATTATGCTGATATCGCTTCTTCCGAAAAGCTCTGTGTAGTGTGCGGACTGCTTGTCAGCAAATTCCTTTTCTTCAACATCCTCTTCTTCCACACCATCATAAAGCTGTTCGATAAATGCTGCAAGGACTTCTTCCTTTTCTTCGTCGGTGTAATCATAATTTCCATCTGTGGAAGAATTCCACTCCTTACCGTCACTGCTGAAAAAGCTTTCGTTCTCGCCTGTATTTTCACATATTCCCCAATATGTGGTATAGCTTCCGATGCTCTCGATATCTGCGCTTTCCTTGTCTTTCGCTATCAGGACCGTTTCAAGCGGCACAACAAAAGCCGAATCAGGACTGCTTATCTTTACAACGACCGAGAACAGTTCGTCTCCTCCCACAGGAACGGCCTCATCAAGGGGAATGGTGAAATATCCCGTAAGATCGGAATGTCCCGAGGTCACCGACGAAGGAGTTCCCGATGAAGGATCGGTCGGGTCTGTGAGTCCGCTGTACACCGTAACCTCATAATCGGTGGAGGGATTCATGAAGTAAGTTGAGACCGCCTCTATCTGTGAGGGAGAGTCATTATGGAATATATTGGCCATGTACGACGGAACGCCGCCTGACAGTTCTCCTTCATCCTCAGCCGCAGCAAGAGTCTGTACGGGAATATAGCTGTCAAGCTGAAAATTGTAGTCGTAGTTATCCCTGTCGCCCATGTCATATGTGGTGAATTCTCCAAGCGACTTGTCATAGTAGGATATCCAGATATAGCCGTCCTTGCCGTAATCCGAACCCCAGCTGTTCTTGACAAGCCATGCGCCGTCACCATCGGGCTTCACTCTGAAGTCAGAAGCAGGGAAATTGTCGTCCCAGCCTGCAATAACTACTGCATGATTGGCAAATCTCGGCTTCTTGTTGCAGTTTGTGGATGCAAAGACGCTGTTGAAGTATTTATCCGAATTGGAACAGAAAGTCACATCCACACCGTGGCCGTCCATGACAGACTGCTTTATAAGGGAATTGACCTGACTGAAATTGCTCCTGTCGTCGTTGTATTCCAGCATAACAGCGTTTTCAAGGTGGAAAACTCCGCTGTTCTTTGCCGTTACTTCTTCTTGCCGGTCTCTCAGCGAGGCCGTGGAATCATAAGGCATGACACTTTCAAATTCGGGGCCTATCCACTGAGACCACAGATTCACGACTGTTGCGGGATTGCCGCCGAAATCGAGCAGTTCATCTATATCTTGTGAAGGCGGTTCTATCTGGCCGAATCCGGCATATGAATAATAAGCTGTATGAAGTTCCGATAGGTCTACATCAGGCATACGTCCTATTATATCGGTCTCCGCCGCACCTGCCGATGAATGTGCCCAGCAGGTACCGTGCCCCGACTGATTCTTGACAGAAGTGATCGCTCCGTGTTCCCTCATATCGTATGCAGACGGGAAATCGTTCCCCTCAGCGGCTGATGCCGTAACGGGAGCATACCCTGCCACAGGAAGGATATCACTGTTATTTCCGCCGATGCTTCTTTTCAGTTCAGGAACAGAGAAAGCTATCCCCGAATATGCAGGCCTTGCTGAACGCTCCTGCGGCAAGACCATTTCACTGAAATTTATACGAACTGCGGCACTGACAGGCTGTGAAACACAAAAAAGCGATTCCAGCACTGCCGCCGCTATCAAAGATATTCTTTTCCTTTTCTTCATCCGATACCTCCGTTATATACCGCTCAGCTGTCTTTCAGCTGTACGGTACCTTTTTGTTCTTTTACCGCAGATATACACATTATATAATTTAGTATAACATATTTTCGCTTCTTTGTAAAATTACAAAATGGTCACAAATATATCCCTCACCCTTCGCTCTTGACATATATTTTAAAATGAGTTATAATATTACCATATCAGAATCGGAGGGATGTTTATGGATATTAGCAGAGTTTCAGCAATAGCACTTGCAGTACTTGCAGCTATGCTCGTCATTATAGCAGGCAAATCATGTGCCGATGATGCAATAAGTCAGAACCGAAGA
>CADBAC010000209.1 GCA_902792495.1 Ruminococcus flavefaciens
TAATGCGCTGTGGATAACTTCATTTCTCTTTATCATGAAGTCAACGATGGAGACATTCTCACCGCCGTATGAGAAGAGTGTGCCGCCGCCTCCGAAACCGCCGAAGCCTCCCCAGCCTCCGCCGCCGAAGCCGCCCCAGCCGCCTTCATCTGCGCCTATTTCGGTTGACCACATATTCCAGCCGCCGTTATCGCCGCCCCATATGTTCCAGCTGTCGTTGGGATTGGGATTGCCTGTAAATGCGCCGCCGCCATCAGTCTGGCCGCCGCCGTTGTTGCCGCCCCACATATTCCAGCCGCCGTTCTGGTCACCGCCGGGGTTACCCCACATATTCCAGCCGCCGTTGCCGCCGCTGACCTGAAGTCCGTTAGCGCTCTTGGCGATATTGGTCTCGAACTGATCCCCTGTAAAGAAGAATCTCGGATCAGCCTTTACGTGACTGCGGATAAGGGTTGCGATGCCGTCAACTGCCTGTTCGGGCTGGCTGTACATATTGACGATCTGCTTTACATAGCCTACATACATATCGTAATACTCAGGCACTTCCAGAAGCTTGAGAAGCGGTCTGTCAGCGACTGTAGTCTGATATGTAGCTGTCTTGATGTCTGAATTTACAGATGCGCCGTTATCCATGAAGTTTCCGAGGGAGAGGTTGAAGTCCCAGCTTACGTAGTACATCTTTCCGTTGGTATACTCCAGATAGTAGTTATGCGGCATCATTCCGTTGTAGCTGTCATAGTTGCACATTACGGCATTTACCGCAAATCCCTGAAGGAAGCTTGGAACATCTATGATATCCTCGATGAATTTGTAATTGCTTGATGAGACCTTGTTTATAGCGTCCTTGACCTCAGCGATATGCTGAAGCTGTTCGTCGTCGCCGAACTTGACCTCGAAGTTTTCGAGAGCCATTGACGGCTTGAATGAGCAGTCGTATGATGAACCTGCCAGCATCTTATCAGCTGCCTTGTAGAATACGGAATCATCGGTAACTGCCAGTCTTTCTGCAAGAGTCTCGGCAGGCTGTTCAGCCATGAAGTAGAAGCTGTAAAGCTGTCCGTTGAGTTTCATATCCGTGTAACTGCAAAGAGGTGCGTAGCTGCCTACCTCATAGCAGGCATTATAGCAGAGTATATCTCTCATGCAGGACGGGTCTGAGTACATATTGTTAAGGCAGATATCGGTAAGTCCGTGGTAATTCTGTAACTTGTCGTATTTGTTGAGCTTTATGCGGAAGCTGAACTTATCCTTGCCTGCCTGCGAAACGAACTGACGGGAGCTGTTGCCCTTTGTACGGATAGCAACGTTGTCGAATTCCTCGCCGTCGATGACTACATCGCAGGGATAGTATGCCTCCTCATCAGCGTGAGCGAGGAAGGTCTGCCAGTCTGATTCCGACATTTTCACATCGACGCTGTGTACCATCGACTGGTCAAAGAGTTTGCCGTAAAGCACCTCTGCATCGTCGGTGTTGTTAACGTCATTGTAAGTGATATTGCCTGCACCGAAGCCTGCCTTGAAAGTATCACCGCCTGCATGATTTACACGGATGCCGCCTGTGAATACCTTGTACTGGGTATCGGCATTAAGCTTGTCGGAAGCCACTATTGCGTATCTGAACTTCTTGTGGGTATTGGCATCAAATACAGTCTGACCTGAGCCGTCAACGATGGCAACAGGATTGTTCTTAGCCCATTCCTTGGTGAAATTCAGTATAAGTGCGGGAGCGTCTGTAGCCGCTAAGGTCTCGCACTGATTATCGGTAGCTGTTGCAAGAAGTTCGCATCCGCTGATACCGATAGTGCCGGGGCAGGTAATTCCCCTGTCGCCGCAGGCAATGATCTTTCCGCCGCTGACTGTGAGATCAGTTTCAGCCTGAAGAGCGTCCTTGCCGCACTTTACAGTTACCTCGCCGCCTTCGATAGCAAGGCTTCCCTTTGAGGATTTGATACCGTCGCCCTCTGCATCAACATTGAGCTTTCCGCCCTTGACTGTAACTGAGGTCTTGCCCTTTACAGCGTCAGTCTTGTCGGTAGCGTTCAGTGTCTGTATAGCAATATCGCCGCCTGTGAATTTAAGGTCGTTGTTGCAGACAACGGCAGGCTGAATGTTTGCTGTGATGGTAAGCTTGCCTGTACCTGCATCGCCGCCCTTGATAGTCAGGTCGTCCTTGGCTTCGATAACAGCATTGTCAAGGAAATCTCCCGAATATGCTGCATCGCCGTCTGTGATGGTGTTTTCTGTGCCGTCGGCAACAGTGATCGATGTCTTATCCGCATTCTTGACGAGAACCGCAGGAGCGTTCTTTCCTGAGATATCAACGCCGCTGAAGATAAGCTTTACTGTGCCCGGATCGGCATTTTCATCGGGAATATCCACACATATCTGGCCGTTGTCAAGTTTACCGCTGATATTGTATGTACCCGAATGAGTGATGGTCAGAGTCGAGCCCTGAGCCTTTGCGTATTCGCTGTCGGAAGTGATAGAACCTCCGTTGAGCTTTATGTTTGCCTCAACAGTTATCTCGGGCTGAGGAGCAGCTGTTGTAACTGTTGTGGTCCCGGATGTGGTTTCAGGTAATGTTGTAGTCGTCTGCGAGCCCGAACCGGGTGTAATGGTTCCGCTGATGAACGACTCAGGAAGTTCTGTCAGATCGAGAAGCTTCCTCTGGATAGCGAGGGCATCCTTATTGGTGATACCGTTGCCTCTCTCGTTTACGTCAGCCCTGTCGGAGCCGTCGGCAGTGAGGTGGCTCGGGTCAGTGCCCTGTGTTCCGTACAGTGACGGATTTGAAAGTGACTGCATTACGAGAACAGCGTCTGCTATTTCAACAGAACCGTTTCCGTTTGCGTCGCCGTAGACTATGTCAGCTGATGCTGACATACCTGCGATCGGAGTGCAGGCAAGTACGCAGGCTGATATAAGCCCTGATACCATAGCTGCTGTCTTTCTTTTTTTCATAGTTAATCATCCTCCCAAAATTTTCAAACAAGAAAATCTTACACATAAGGAGAAACCGCTTTGGCTCTCACAGCGAAGTGTACACACGGATTCAACACTTGCCGCATATTTTTAGGCGATAACTCCCCTTATATCATATTTTAGCGAATGATTCTTAAAATAGTCTTAAAATTTCTTTAAAATCATTGTGAACGTAATAATTTATTAATATAAATTAAAAGACTATAAAAAAGCTGTTATAATACCGCACATTCCGTGCGGTATTATTTACGGCCGTATGGCTCCGACCGTTACAGCCCGAATCAACGCAGGATGTTTCTATTAATGTATCCACTTTGAACTTAATGTATCCTGGTATGGGTCTTTATTCTTAGGAAGATCGAATACTGATGTCTGGAGTTCCTTGAGGTCAATTTTTGGTGCTATTCCGTAAACGTGGTAGTCGAAATACTGTATCATCTTTTCTACGTCTTCTGCAATAACTGCGTGACCTTCCTTATGGATGTTGATAGCGAGATGATCGCTGAGTCCTACGTAGTCCCAGATCGGTCTCATACCGCAGTAACTCATCCACATTGAAGGAGCGTTTACCCAGTCCTCACCGACACACGAACCGATGATGAAAAGGTATCTGTCAGGGTCACAGCAAAGTGAACCAAGCATATGCTGATCCATAGGAAGATTGTTAACGTCCCTGAACTGCATGAAGTTGCCGTTGAACCATGCCTGCTCGCCCGAAGCCTGAAGACTTCCGAGAGGCTCGTTTTCGGTGTAGGTATAGTTGGATGAAGCGCCCTTTGACGAGAAGTCGTAGGTCTTGCCCTGTGATCTGTAACGGTAAAGAGCGATACCGCCTGCACCTGAGCATGAAGGAGCGCACATCTTGAATCTCTTCTCAAAAGCACCGCATACAGCAGTTGCCTTGCCGTATCTTGAAACGCCTGTACATATAGCGTTTTCGGGATTGATGTTGAGTTCCTTAGCAGCGCCTGCATAGAGAGCATCGAGAGTTCTGCT
>CADBAC010000210.1 GCA_902792495.1 Ruminococcus flavefaciens
TCTTGGAGCATAATGGCGGCTTTTTCCCTCTTTTTGCTGCAATAAAGCCGCTGAGGAATATAGACAGAAGGAGGCGGATGTATGCTTAAAAAATTGAAAAACAGAATAATAAGCGGTATCTCTGCCCTCTCTATGCTGGCAAGTTCAGGCTTGTCGTATATTCCGACAAGAGCAGAGGATGCCCATAAAGTAATATTTGATCTGGAACTTCTCAAAGGTGCGACTTATTACGCTGACGGCTTCCACGATGATGATATGACGGATACGGAGCTTATCGAGTCGGAAAACCTCAAAAATGATGACGGAAGCGACATCGGCGGCGCTTATGTATGGACTGCCGAATCCGGTGCGAAGAACCATAATGTAGTATATAATGTAAGGTTCAGCTGTTCGGGAGTTGCTTATGATGACCCGAAATACGCTCAGGATACTATGAAAATAACCATTCCGCCCCATATCTTCAGGCTTTCAGACGGTGAGTACGGCGATCAGCTTGAACTTCCTGTACCAAGTGTGGATGAGCTTGAAAAGGACGGAAACGGCGATTATGTCACAGACCATGAATTCGCATACAGAATAGACGATAACGGAAATTATGTCATATTCAACATAAAGCCCATATCGTCGGGCGAGGTCTATGAATTCCCTATTGCGTACAAGACCACGCATATGACATACGACTATACCGACCTCAGCGAGACCGACCCCTGTCAGGTGTCACTGAGCCTGACAACATGGGATAAAGATGATCCCGGCAATGAACATGAGATAACCGATGTTTCGGCTAAGATACCTGTGCATATAAACACAAGGGCTGAACTGATGGAAGTAAAGAAGCAGGTTGCCACATTCGGCAATTACCCTGCTGTCATGGACAGTTCTGAGATCATCGCAGCTCTCGGAGCAGGCGCTCTTGCAGATGTTGATATCGACAGCGATCATTATTACGTTGTGTGGGGCGTTACATCGACTATATCGGAAGTTACACAGAGGTATAACTTCACGCTCAGAGATAACGGTAATATCGTTCTCACAGGCAGGGACGCAGAAAATAATGACCGTTCCGTAACAGGTGAGGTCGTAGCTGTCGGACTCAGCGGCAAACCGGCTTATACAAGCGGAACGGAAGATACCTTAGAGGGACTTGCGGCTTCGGGAAAAAGAACAGACCACGTTATCACCGCATTCCCGAAAGATGAGATAGACGCTCTTTCACAGGAAAATGCCACACCTGCTGTGTATTCCGCTTCAAATACAGCTGATGCGGAACTTACACCTGCTGACAACAAGGACAAGACAACTGAAAAGTCGGGAAGTGCAGTTCTGAAATATGAGGTAAAGGACCCGAATTATATCGCTCCTATCGAAAAGTACGATGTGAAAAAATACGGCCTTTACAACAGCGGCATGAACCTTGTAGGCAATTTCAATAATATCACATCTTACAATATGGACGTTCTCACAAAGGATAAGGTCCTTTCGGGAATAATGTATGAGAACTTCAGTGAAGCTTACGCTTATCCGAAGACAGTCGCACATTTCAATAAGGAAATACGTGAGATGACTGCCGAGACCATAGAAGAAGATGACGGAAACGGCGGAACGATACAGAGGCTTATCGTCACAGCTGTAGGTGATCCGTCAAGAGTTTACGAAGCCGTAAAGGGCGATAACAAGTATACTGTGACCAACGGCAGCGATACTCCCGAAGAATTCTATGTCAGCGATACGGGACTATTTGCAGAGGGCGATGATTCACTTGACCTTACCAAGCTGAAAATGATAGCAGGTCAGGAACTGAGCGAACAGTACGGCCACGACAATGCCGAGTATATTGTTGATGACCATGAACTCAGGCTTGCGAATTATGAATCGCCTCTCTACGGTGAGCAGCCTCAGCCCCTTCTCACAAGCGATGACTATTACTTCGATTATGTAAATTACAGCGTAAAGGCTGCTTCAGCTGATTACGATGCTGAAATGATGGAATACCTCGCATATAATGTTGAGGAATTCGGCGCTGACGATGTCCTCACATTCTATGCGTATCCGTCAGGCAGCAGCGAGGCTGTTGAAGTAGGAACCTATAATCTTTCAAACAATACGGCCGTCATAACAAGGAGAGACCTTGTATCTTCCATAACAGGAAGCAGGATAACATTCAGAAGCGATACTGTTACGGGATACAGGATAAAGGCGGAAAACAAGTATTATTATTTCGCCATAGATTCAAAACCTTCCATAACACTGAAGCCTTCCGATTACGTGAAGAACTATGTGGAAGAAGCCGAACAGCAGACAGTGAAGAAGATGGCTGTCAACAACTACGTTTCATGGAAGGTCAGAAACGTCAACACGGATGAGTACAGCGAAAAGAATGATGCGGCAACCGATTACCTCACCGAAGCTATACGAAATTCCAGCATAAAGAAAAGCGTTCTCGATGAGGATAATATTATCATCGGTCAGGACGGAAAACAATACAGCACAGGAAATGATACGCTGAACAGACAGTTCACAGTTGCATGGAAAACTGTCGTAGGCGAGACTATCACAGGTGCTGACGGTTCATCAGGCACACAGTATGTTTCTCAGCAGTCAGGTACTTTCTATGACCTGCTTCCTGCATACAGCGACATAATCCCCGGAAGCGTCAATGTAAGCATTAACAGGAACGGAATTAAAGTGCCCCTTTCACGTTCGGAATTCACTGTCCTTCCGAGACAGTCCGATTACAACGAAAGCGGAAGAAAGCTTCTTACAGTGCAGGTCGATGCACCTACGGACAGCACATACGAGATAAGCTACGTTACCGTACACACCCATGAGGACCTTCAGGATCACGGCTACATCGCTGTCAATGCAGTAGCATACCAGACGGGAAATGCGGAAATAGCAAACGGTTCACCTGATGACGGCGGCAAGGAAAAGTACAACCTTCACGATTATATGGTGAATTTCGATCCCGACAACAACGGTGCCGAGAGATTCCTCTACAGCGAAGCCAAGACCAATATCCTTGCGCTTATACAGACTTCATCGGGTATTTTCAAAAAGGTATCATCGGAAGATGATCCTACACCAAGAAGAAACACAGTGGTCCATCAGAACGGAGAGTACACCTATTCCATAAGAATGAAGAACTCCTCCACCACTAAAGCTTACGATATAGCTATACTTGACTCACTGGAAAATTACCAGAATGGCTATAATTCAGCTTTATCAAAGGTCTGCGACTGGAAGGGAACTCTTACAGGCTTTGATCTGTCATATCTTGAAAGCAAGATGGAGATACAGGGCTGCAAGGACGATCTTGAACTATTCCTCTACATCAGCGACGACGATGTGAACAGAGTCAATTTTGAAAATAGTCTTTATTCTGATGAGAATAACCGAAAGGTGCTTCTGCAAAGCATACTTGATGATTCGGGAGATCCGGTGGATATAAGCGGACTTACAGCAGACGAGAGAGAGATCTACGATAGAGATATGGCCAGCTGGACGAAGGTCGATGACTGGCGTGACCTCAGCGGCTATGACCTTACAAAGGTGAAGGCGTTCATAGTATATATCCCTCCTCCGTTCTGTCTGGGCAAGAGCGAAAGCTTGTCGTTCAGAGTCAATATGACCGCTCCTGATTATCTGCCGTCAGGCAGAAAGGCAGCAGACGGAGTTACAGAGATACCTCCTGTGGTCTATAACAACGTTTACCGTTCATTCACTAATATACCGGAAAAAAACAATGAAAATGTTGACCCTGAAACTGCAATAGCATCAGGCGACAGTACATACTTCTACACTCATTATGACTATACACAGGTGGAATTCAGAACTGCGGGAACTCTTGAATTCGGCAAGATCGAAACAGGACATGAAAATGTTGCCGTAAAGGACACTATTTTTAGACTTGCAGGTACATCCGCTTACGGTACGGCCGTAAATGAACTTCTTATCACAGACAGCAATGGTATGGTCA
>CADBAC010000211.1 GCA_902792495.1 Ruminococcus flavefaciens
CCTTCTGCATCCGGGTATTCTGTCACAGTGATCACTCTCGAAGCAGTCACCCAATCACCCTCCTGCCCAGAGGCCCGGGTGGATACAAAAATAACTGCCGTACCTGCATTTTTCATAGCAGGGAAAGCCATGACGAAAAGTGCCGCAGCCGTAGCCGCAGAGGTTACACGTTTGAATGTACTGCTGATTTTCATTGTCATCACTCCTTAAAATAAAATAAAGCATATTAACTTCTACAATTATACCTTGTTCAAAGCGACGATTCAACCCATAATCAGGCGACAAAGGTGGACAAAACGCAGATATTAAATAATCACAGCAGTATAAGATAAATTTAATCTGAGATTTAACCACAGCTTCAACAAGGTTCTTCCAAAATATATATTTATTTTATCACACTTTCAACAAACTGTCAATGATTCATAACTATTCACACACAGTCACCGCAATTTATGGTCAAAAATGCGCAACAATTGAAAAATGCCGATATATTAAATATCGGCATTTAAGATGGTGATATTAAGTTTTATTAATTGAATCGTGGGGGGTATGGTGGATTTTTCAGCTAAACCTGTTTGGGTTTATGCTGTATTGTGCGTCAGCTTCGCTGAGGGAGTGTGCTTGTCCTGCGGCCGTAAAGCTTTGCTTCGCTTGCTTTACTGCTTTTCAGGAGGACTCTGTCCCCCTCGTACACCCCCTGCCAGAGAGGTCTACACCCCTCTGGACTCCGGTATTGCGCCTTCGGCGTTCTTTATTTTTTCTTATTTTTTACGGCTTGCTCTACCACTTTGTATGCGCCGTCGTAGATACCTGCATTTTTCGCCGTCAGTATATGGTTGCACATCTGCTCCATCACATCCCCGTCCTTCTGTATCAACCCTATCATAGCCGAGATCTCCGCAGCAGCCGAACATTCGTAAGTACCGTCACCCACCTCAGCCGAGCGTATTGCGCCCCATGCTTCATGGCCGCCCACACGCTTTATCATCAGTTTAGGTACAGGGTAAAAGGAAAGTTCGCCGGGTTTGGTGATGAGTACATCTGTCATCCTCATAAGCAAATTTGTCGAATAAACTGCTGCGAAGATATCCCGGTGGAAGAATACGTGGATACCGTCAATATGGCCGTTATAGGCCTCTTTGCAGAATTTCTGCGTCTCGTCGAAATCGTCAAGGTGTTCGTGGACAAAAGGCTCCATTTCGGGGATAGCCTCCTGTATCTCCCGCCACACGTTAAGGTGATCGCCAACATTAATCATCAGCACCGCCCTGTTATGGCGGAGTTCAGCAAGGAATCGCCTGATTATGCCGATAAACAGCTTTCTCTGCGCTCCTGCACCGCCCACTGTCAGCAGCCATCTTCTCGGCTCGCCCCTGTGGACTCTCTCCATTCGTCTCAGGCAGTCCTCCTCGATATTGGCCACAAGTTCGTGGTCAACATAGTGGCCCGTGTAAACGATAGCTTCCTTCGGCATGGGCTTCAGCGGATTCTTTCCGTCCATTCCCCTGAGCGCCCTGTAGCCGATATAAGATGACGGAGTCTGCACCGTATGGACAGCTCCCTCCGAAAGATGAAGCGCCATCGGCCAGTTATCGGGAATGGCATTTACAACATTGGTCAGCCCTGCATGAACGGCCGCCTGTGCAGGCCACGCATGAGCGGCGATGAACGGTATATCCTTCGGTATATCGGTGAAAACCGAGGTCATCAGTTCGGCTGTCTTCTGGTCGGCGCTGTTGTAGGTAAGTCTGCGGAATCCCTCACTGTTGAGCGGTTCCCACAGGTATTTGTTGAAAAGTCGGCTTCGCTGGGAGATCTTCGAGCCAAGGGAATACATACGATTCTGCTCTGCGATTATCTTACCGCAGGCCGCATTGCTGAAAGAGTGCAGGTCGAACCAGTAAGGCTCGTAACCCATAGCTTTAGCGGCAGAAGCAAGAGCCATAGAAATTCTGTAGTGGCCGAATCCCATGCGGATATTTCCGATAATTACGCTTTTTTCGTCAAACTTGCAGTCCGCCTTTTCCGATGGGATGATCTGCTTCACACCGAGGATATCCCCGATAGCAGGCGCAGGAACTGCTGAAATGTGGTGGACAGCGTCAGGTGCGTCGCCGTATTTTCTGAGGTACTTTGCTTTCTTTTTCACGGCTTTTCTGTAGGCACGGCGGGAAATTTCGTTCTCAAAGATAAATTTACTCCTGTCCATAAAAATACCTCCAAAGTCTTGACAAAAATGTTAAAATATGTTAAAATATGCTAAACATCAAGTTGATGTATCATCTGATAGTTAGTCTATCACAAAAGGGGAGGTTTGTCAAGTGGAAAATGAATTTTCTTACGAAACTCTTAAAAACAAACGTATCGAAAAAGCTATCGAGACCTGTGCGGAAATGTTCCTGAAAAACGGGATAGAAGCCGTCAGGATGACCGATATTGCGCAGAACAGCGGAGTAGGCGTCGCTACACTGTACCGTTACTTCGGCACCAAAACAGGCATCACCATCGCAGCGATGACTTTCCTCTGGAACCAGATGAAGGATATGCTCAGCGGCTTCTTCGATACAGAGAACTATGAGAAGCAGAACGGTCTCAAACAGCTTCATGACCTGATGAAGATGTACGTTGTCATCTATCAGGCGCATCCTGCTTTCATGAAGATTCTCAGCGAATTTGACCTTATGCTGTTAAATGAAAAAGTACCGCCCGAGGAGCTGAAGGACTACGAAAGGTCCATCGTCAACTTCTACCCTTTATTTGAAAAAGCCTATGTCACAGGTCTTGCCGACGGCTCAGTCCGTGAAGTCCCCGACATCAAGCTTTTCTACGTTTCTTTCGCCCATTCCCTCATGGAGCTCAGCAAGAAACTGATACAGGGCGAACTGCTCCCCAATGACGATTTTTCCATCGCCGAAAAAGAGCTGGAAATGGTCATTGAAACGGTCATCTATTACCTGAAAAAGGAGGAATAGATGTGAAAAAAACAGCTTCAAACAAGATACTCTGGATTTTTGCTGTCGGACAGCTGGGATGGTCCATTCTCTCTGGGATCATCGCCAACTGGCTCGTCTTCTTCTATCAGCCCAGCGGCGAGGAGATAGCCAAAGGACAGCACGTTTTCATCCCTCAGGGAACGATAATCGGCCTGACGGTAATAGGCATGATAACCGCAGTCGGCCGTATCTTCGATGCTGTTACTGACCCTCTCATTGCAAGCAAGTCGGACAGTCTGAAACACAAGCTCGGCAGACGCATACCTTTCATGCGGGGAGCGGCTGTTCCCTTCGGCGTGATAACAGTGCTGATGTTCCTCTCCCCTGTGAACGGAACGAGCAAGGTCAATGCAGTGGTGCTCTTTATCTGCGCCATGCTGTTCTATCTCTGCATGACTGCTTACTGCACGCCCTATAACGCGCTTATCCCCGAACTCGGGCGCACACAGAACAACAGGATAAATATCTCGACCTATATTTCCGTGACCTATTTCGTAGGTACTGCGGCAGCATATCTTGTGCCGAATATAGCGGGACTGTTCATGGAAAGCCTGGGATATGCAGGCAGTTTCAGAGTGACAGTAGCGATACTTGCAGTGTTTGCGGTGATATGTATGTCCATCCCTGCATATCTCATAGATGAAAATACCTATGCAGATACCACGCCTTCCACTGAATCTGCTGCTGCTTCGCTGTCAAGTACATTCAAGAACAAGGATTTCAGACTGTTCGTTGCCTCGGATATACTTTACTGGATAGCCCTGACACTTTTCCAGACAGGCCTGTCCTTCTATATTACTGTACTTATGCGCCTTGATGCAGGAATGACATTCCCGCTCTTTGCGATTATGACCTTTACTTCCTTTGTATGTTATGTGCCGGTCAATTTCCTGGCCAAAAAACTCGGAAAGAAAAAGCTGGTGAGCTTTGCATTCCTGTTTTTTGCCGTGACCTTCCTGGTAACGGGCTTT
>CADBAC010000212.1 GCA_902792495.1 Ruminococcus flavefaciens
TGTATCTGAAAAAGTGCTTCGATACATGGGCATCGGGAGAATTCAGCGTCAGCAAGGTTCTTCCTTCCTTTGATTATCCCCACGAACCAATGGTGTATGTGATCTCTTCCATGCACTTCAAACATCAGATATTCGGATATATCGGTATGTCCTACGACAGCCCCTATGATTTTCTTCTTGATGAGTATTACGTAAACTGGTGTGACTGCGTTTCAAACGGACTTAACATGATACAGAATTCTCTGTACAAGAATTATGTCAAGGAGCATTTTGCAAGTCTTCTCACTATCGATACATCTTCGGGACTTTACAATAAAAGGGGACTTATGGAGAATATCACCACTTTTATTTCTGACTGTACCAAAAACGAAAAGAAATGTGCCGCTGTAACGATGTCATATGAAAAAAGCAAGGAGCATTATGAGCTTTCGCCGCTTCTTGCAATTGCCAATATATTCCGCCACAGCGAGTCAAGGGATGTACTTCTTGCAAGGCCGAAGGACGATGTTATAATCTGCCTGATCCGCACGGAAAATACCAGAGAACAGAACGTTATCGACAATATGCTGAAAGTAATATCCCATCATTTTGCCGATACATACGGAGGCGCTTTCCATACCGCAATGGACGATATCGCCATTTGCTGTTCGTTCCTGGATGTGCGCAATATAGGCAATATCGAAAAGGAAGTTGACAGACTTGTTGAAAAAGCATCGGACAAAGCAAAGGTGCTTGCGGTCAACAGCGGAAACTGTTACAGTCAGCTTCAGAATGCACGAAGAAGGATACTTGAATCACCGCAGCTTGACTGGAATGTTGACGATATCGCTCACGAAGCAGGCATAAGCAAAAGCTACTTCCAGAGACTTTACCGTGAGACATTCAACACCAGCTGTATGGACGATATCATAAATGCAAGGATAGAACGTGCAAAGCGTCTGCTTGAAAATACCGATCGTCAGATAGGCGATATCGCTGAGGAATGCGGATATGCTTCGGGCAGCCATTTCATGAGGCAGTTCCGTCAGAAAACAGGCCTTACCGCTTCCGAGTACCGCAAGAACGCACAGGAAAAATAATGACGGACAGTGTAAGCTATATGATCCCGAGACTTCTGATGTATGCCGCAAATTCCTCTGCGGCATATTCGTGCGTGTCCTCGGATGGATGCCAGTTTGAACCGAAACCCAGGTCGCCGTTCTGACTTGTGAATCTGAATGCGGATATACGTGGGCTGATATTGTCTCTGAACTTCTCAGCTGCCCTCCTGATGCGGTCCATGAGTTCGGCAGATATGGGAATTATACCAATGGAAGCGATAATAAAAGCTTTGGGATGACATCTGTGGACTGTCTGAAGAAAATTATAGTAAGCTGCCTCGAATTCATCGAATGCGCCGTCATTGACTGTACAGAACGAGTTGTCATTAGTTCCGAGATTAACCACGATAATATCGCAGGGAAGAAGGCTGTGGTCCCATTTTTCCTCGTCAAAGTCACGTCCGTTGGCTGTTTTGTAAGAGTGGCATACCTTTTCATAGTGCAGCGGAAGAACTTCACGGGTATTTCTTACACCGTCGGCGGTCCAGCCGCTGATGATACCGTAACCGCTGTATGAGAACAAAGCGCATTCGGTGCCAAGCATTTCGGCGGTTTTCCATGCGTATGACTTCATGGCGTTCTGAGTCTCTGTGGAAAAATCCGACTCTGTATTGGAATCGTCCACACCGTAGCCGCAGGTTATGGAATCGCCTATGAATCCGATTCGTTTTGGTCTTGTGGGTGCAGATGTGATAACGGCTTCTTCATCGGTTTCTACCTTTGCATATGCCAGAGAAAAAGCGGCTTCGGAAAGCTTGATGATCTCCACATCTGCCTCGGTCACGGAATCTGATGATATGATCGGATATCGCTCACAGTCGTAGGATACTTTCTTTTTTATCCTGTATCTTCCGTTGACTCTGACTGCGATACGTGGCTTATTTTGCGGGATCTCCTCTTTGAACGAATCCTCATCACAGCCAAGTATGATGTCCAGTTTTCTGCCTCTGAATCTGAATTCACAGCCCGAACCCGACTGAGTAAGCCATAGTTCTGTATCGTCCGGGACTACTCTGCCGATGTGCTTTACTGTATCTGATGATAAACATATATTTTTCATAATAACTCTCCTTTTGAAAGGATGGATGGAAATGATAATAAGAAAACTGCTGCCTATATGTGCAGCCGCTGTAATGTCTCTGCCTTCAATCAAGATGACGGAGATACCTGAAAAAGAAGTTGTACATAATATAGAAGTGCCGCCGAAAATGGTCTTCCTCGGAGATTCGATCGCCGCAGGATACGGACTTGAGGGTTACACTTCTGACGATAACTACAACTGCCGTTCGTACTCCAATATCCTCAAAGAAAAATACAGCGATGAGTTAAAGGACGAATGCGGCCATGAGATGATAAACAAGGCGGTTTCAGGTGCGACTTCGCAGGATCTCATTGATCTTCTTAAAAGCGGAAAACTTGACAGCGACCTGAAAGACAGCGACGCTGTTGTTGTTTCCATAGGCGGAAACGATCTTCTCGGCATAATGCTTGGACTTCTCGATAAACTGGGAGTAGGCGAATCGGGATCTTTTGATTCGGGCGGTCTGAATATTTTAGCTGCCGCATCTGCTTTCCTCAGCATGGACAGCGATGTGAACGCTGCACTGGACGGCTTTGATGCCAATATCAAAGTGATATCCGATGAACTCAGCAAGCGGACTGACGGAACAGTTTATATCCAGACTTTATACGATCCGCTGGAATACTTTACCAATTTCAGCATGGTCACGGATTTTTCGTCCGAGAAGATAGGCAGATTCAACGACATAATCAAGTCGAATGCCGCTGACAGTTATACCGTTATAGATGTTGCGGCTGACTTCAAAGGCAAGGCAGGTTCGCTGACGAATATCAGCAATTTCGACATTCATCCCAATCAGGAGGGACACGAACTCATCGCTCAGGAAGTGGACAGCGCATTCCGTGAGACGGGATTCACTTACACCACTATCGAGTACGGTGAGAAGCGGCTTACTGCTGAGGGACGCAAAGTCATAGCAGGCGGCATCGCAGGTATGGGACTTCTTTTCGTTTCGGGAACAGTTCTTTTTGTGAGAAAGAAAAAATGAAGTGTGCGGCTCATAGAACTATGAGCCGTCAGCCTATATTAATGCGGAATTATAGGATGTCCGCCCATACAATACGGCTATTCTGCGTTAATGATTTTGTATGGAACGCCGCCCTCGGCGTTCCATAATAGTTTTTTCAACAGACCGGCGGCTCATATTTTCATGAGCCGTTTTTCTTTGTCCATTTGATGTTTGAAAGCGTCACTTCGTGAGGCCCCACTGATGCGGCATTGCCGATATTTCCAAGCTGGAACTTTATATCTGCCGACATATCGGCTGCAAAATCCACATCGTAGCTGAAGTGCTTTTTCTCAGCGGATACCGTCACCTTTTCGTCAAGATAGCGAGTGTAGGAGGAGTCCTCGGCTGTGACTATCATCTCTCTTTCGGCAGTAGAAGCAGCATCGAATTCAAGCTGCCATGTGTCGCCTGCCTGAACTTTCTGACCACGGAGAAGCGCGGAGAAGCCTCGTGCTGCGGGAAGAGACAGATGGTTTTAAAAGCCGCGCCGGCCCAGCCTGCCTCGAAGGCCCTTTTGCACATCTCAAAACTGCTTGCGACCACGGAAGAGGATAAGAGGAAAGGATTTTCCAACCGGACTCCGCAGATATCGGCAGAGAGATCCGGAGAGGGCAGATCCGGGTTGACCGTTTCCGCATTCTCCGCAATCTTTTCGACTTCCTTCATGAGATTCCGGATCTTGATGTGACCTTCCCTTTCAGTCAGTATGCAGGCCTTTTCACAGGGAGCCGGACAGTCCGCGCACGGATTCTCGGGCAGGTCT
>CADBAC010000213.1 GCA_902792495.1 Ruminococcus flavefaciens
TATGTATCCAGCATTGCGTAAGTGAAGCCAAGATTTTCCTCGTCTGTCTTGCCGCAGAGACCGTCGATCGGAACTTTGTGTACAAGTTCCTTCGGAAGTCCCAGATAGTCTCCTACCTGAAGAACTTCGGTAACTGTCAGGTCGGAAAGGGGAGAGAAGTCTCCTGCCGCATCGCCGAATTTTGTGGAATAGCCTACCCAGTCTTCGGACAGGTTGCAGGTGTTGACAACACGTCCGCCGACGCAGGCTGCAACAGCGTAGAGAGTTGTCATTCTGATACGTGCGGGAGTGTTGATGACAGCCTGATTTGTAGGCTCGATATGCTTTTTGAGTTCACCCATGAATGAGCTTACAGTTTCACCGATATTGATAGTGTAGTTCTGTATGCCGAGAGTATCAACGAGGAGACGGCTGCAATCGATATCAGCCTGTTCGCCCTGCGGCATAAGGACGCCGATAACTCTGTCCTTGCCGAGAGCCTTTACGCATACAGCAGCAGCAACGGAACTGTCCTTGCCGCCCGAAATGCCGATGACAGCCTTAGTCTCGGGTGAAGCGTTCTCCTTGAAGTAATCCTTTACCCACTGAACCAGTTCAGCGGCAGTTTTTTCAGTGTTGAATGAATAGCTCATACTAATTCTCCTTTACAAAATCCGTTATATTTCAGTTCATCCTCATAGTCGCAGGCGGCGACGGTGTGGATGTTATTTTTTCGCATGATATGCAGTATCTCATCTGTCAGTTCAGCATATCTCCCGTCAATGTCAAGGTCAGCGATTGTGGGATAGCCGAGAAAGCTGCCGGCATCCGTTTCCTTGTTTGCGATGATATGTATGTCGAGATCTCTGAATGAATGGTCATCCCGCAGAGTCTTGCAGTTCCCGAAGCGGCTTTTCAGTATGGTCAGGATAAAGTCCCTGTCCTCGCAATTGAAGAATAATTTGCAGTACATAAGCGCTTACATCAGCTTCATCAGCTTGCAGTTTTCGATGCCCTGGCTCCAGAATTTCTCGATAGGCAGTCCCATTACCTGACAGACGATGCTTGAATTCATAGCGCCGTGGCCGATAATAAGAACGTCCTTGCCCTCATTTACCAGCGGCACTGCGGTATTTCTGAGGAAATCGCCTGTTCTTGCGAAAAGCTCATCGAAGCTTTCACCGCCTTCAACGGGAGCGGTGTACTTCTCGGGTGTCTGGAACAGCACATTTATCGGGCATCCGGGGATCTTGAAGCTGTTGGCAGTACCCTCGTAGATACCGAAACTCATTTCCATCAGACGGTCATCATAGATTATCGGGATATCCCTGCCTTTCAGCAGTATCTCGGCAGTTTCCCTTGCACGGCTGAGAGGGGAGCAGTAGCAGATATCGAAGTTGACATCCTTGTATTCCTCTCTTGCCTTTTCAGCCATTTCTCTGCCGCAGTCATTGAGCGGGATATCGGTGCGCCCCTGCATTTTGTGCAGGTCGTTCCAGTCGGTCCTGCCGTGTCTCATGATGTATAGCATTCTATTTACCTCACAATTATGATTATAGATATATTATACATCATTCCTTTTTACGGGTCAAGTGTCCTCTGCGTATTGTACATCATTCCTTTTTACGGGTCAAGTGTCCTCTGCGTATTGTCAGGCGGACATTCCGTTTGTTCTCATGATGTGGTGCGGCCGCCCACGGCCTCCCGATTTGCCGTGATATTGTATTTTACGGGAGGGCGCCCTCCCCTGCAAATCAACATTAACGCTTATTTATTGAGATAATCTCTTATCTCGCTTATCGTATATTCACGGAGCAGTTTGCCGTCTTTGAAAACAGGCTCAAGCAGATTTCCGTCGGGGATATTGCTTCTCAGGTAGCCGTCCTTGTAGGCAAGTTCACCGTTTTCGTCACGGTAAACCCAGCACAGACCCTTCTGGCTCTTCTTGAATCCGCCTTCTTTCGGATTCTTGAATACGGGCAGTTCCTTGCCGTTTACCTCAGCATAGCAGGCCTTGATAGCACAGCCGAAAGTATCTCTTGTGAACGGCAGAAGCTTGCCTTCCTCCTCGATGCAGTGCATAGAGAATGAACCGACACCAAGTGCAACATTTGAGCAGGCAAAGCCGTTTTGCATGAGTATCTCGTATATTTCCTCACAGCGCTGAACAGTTATGCTGTCGCCGTAGATAGCCTTGACATGGGGATCGAGGACTTTGTAGCCCTTGCTGTTTATTGTTCCGCCGAACTGCTCCCACAGCTTGAAAACAGTCTTTGTAACGACTTCAACGCAGTCGCCTGAATCTCCTCTCATGAGCATACAGCCGTTGTGAGCCATAATTTCATCGTGTATCTGCGGAAGGATATTGTCAATGACGTTCCAGTAGTCGTAGGAATCCAGCACAGCAGAGAAGCTTGTATCCGGATAAAGTTCAGTCAGCAGGCGGCGGAGGAAAGTGATCTCATCGCCGTCAACAGCGTAGTTTGAACACATTACGAAATGCTCTGTTGAAACTGCGCCGTATGCAACAGGTTCTTTCTCGCAGTCGCAGCTGAACATCTTTTCAAGATAGGGGATAGCAGGTACAGTTGCCGTATTCACGAAGGACATACACCAGCCTGCGGCAGCTTTCAGAGCGGCATCAAGGCAGGCATCTCCACGGAAATCAAATGAACCCAGAGCCTTTTCCCTCGGGATATCATCATCGCAGGTCAGGCCGTAGTACTTGTTGACGATATCACGGTATGTAGCGCCTACGGTAGCAGTTATCTGCGGATACCATACCTCTGCGCTGATAAGGCTTTCCAGAGCCTGCGGAAGCCAAGCAAAGTCGGGATGAGTATTGCATATGCCGAAAACAGGAACGTGTATCGGTACTTTCTCGCCTTCGGGGAGAGCTATTATCTCGATGGGAAGATAGCCAAGCTTGTGGAGTCTGCGTATCTTATCGGAGTTGTAGATGCCTTTGCCAAGAGTGTTGTCCAGTACACGCTCAAATTCCTCCACGACCTCATCCTCGGGACGCTCAAAGAAGTAAGTGTTGAAGTAGTCGATGAGGTAGGTCTTTATGAACATCTGAAGTCCGAAGTTCACGACTTTGTCCCAGCGCTTTACACGGCTCATTCTCGGAGTATAATAGGACATAGAAAAAGTCATTCCGGGGTTCAGCATATCGCTGTGGACGGTCTTGTAGAAATCACACATAAGCATAGGGCTGATATAGTTTGTCATAATTATTCCTCCTCTTCCTTTAAGCAGTCCATGATGCAGAGTTTCGGGTACTCATCGGTATTGAGAGTACACAGTGAATTTGTGGTGTAAACGGCCTTGATAAGGTCGCCTTTGAAAAGTTCACCCTTAGCTATGGAGTTCTCACAGTGGGTGAAGTATGCGTAAATATTGCCGCATCCCAGTTCTTTCAGTTTCAGAGCGGCATGGCAGACAGTACCGCCGTATGAGCAGATATCGTCTATGATAAAGACATTGCGTCCCTTCGGGTCAGCGCCGTGAATATCGAATCCCTCGATCTTTCCTGTTTTCCAGTCACGCTTCTTTATGCCGAATCCCACATTGTCGTACTGTGGGATGAATGCAGAATAGCGCTTGCAGCTTCCCTCATCGGGGAAGAATACCAGGTCATTTTCCTTGTCGATGCCTGCCATTTCCATAGCCTGACGGATGTATTCTTCGGGAGTTCTCACAACTATGCGGTCAAGGAGTGCTTCTCCCACGGGTGAATGAACGTCAAGCACTTCAACGCTGTCGAATCTGAGGGAGTTGATGATATCGCAGAACCATTTCAGCGTGAATACTTCCGAGCTGTCCTTTACCCTGTCCATACGGGCGTTAGGCAGATAGGGCATAACAAGGTCAATATTGGTGTAACCGTGGTTTTTAAGGTGATTGGTGATGTAAATAAGCTGTATGAGTTCAGTCTCGTTTTCGTATTTCCATATGATCTTCCACGGCGAAGTTTCTTCGGGAATTTCAAGGTCGATCTTGAAAGTTCCGTCGGGGAAGTTTATAACTTTCGGGGAAATCTCTGTCCTGTTGCAAATTATCTTTATCATATTCCATCCTTCTTTCTGTTATCAGCCAACTATCTCCATCTGGCACATCTTCATAGCAGCAAGAGCGTTGTTGTGGCTTTCGGGAGTAACACCTGCACAGCAGTCAGCGATTATCTTTATTGGAACTTCAGGGAAAGCGGCTTTGAGTATCATAGCGTTGCTGATAACGCATATATCGGTGCATACTCCCAGCATCTGTATCTCCTCTATGTCCTCATCCTTTCCCACAGCAAAGGGGATATCCACAGCGCCGAAAGTGATCTTCTCAAGCTTTATGCAGTCCTCACCGAGCGCCTTATCTACTGCATCTTCCAGCATCCAGCCTTCTGTTCCTCTTATGCAGTGCGGAACAGGGAGATTCTTTCCCTCCTGAGTATCCATGTAGTTTTCGTAGTGAGTGTCGAGGGTAGCGATTATTTTTGCGTCCTTGTTTTCCTTGCGGAACTTTTCAATATATGCGGCAACATTGTCCACAACAGCGGCAGTTTCGGGATTTCCCAGAGCGCCTGTTGTGAAGTCCTTCTGCATATCGATAACAACTAAAACTTTCATGATATTTCCTCCTTGTTTTTCCTTCGGTATAATTTTGAGGGACGGTGTGCCGCCGCCTCTTCATACCGGTCTGTTTCGGTGATTTTGTCTTTCATTTTTCTTCTGAAGTTCGCCGCACCGTCACGGGTATCGGTAATGGTCTCATATATCTGCTGCAATTCCGAAATGGGGAACATCTCAGGCAGCAGTTCAAAAACTATATCATGGTGGACTGTTTCATCCCGAAGCTTCATAAAAGCGTCGAAGATTATATTGCCGTGGTCGAATGCGAGATCATTTCTGATGACACGACCGTCACGGCGGACGATCTTCAGTTCATTATCCTCAGATGTAAGAGTGATGGTTTCGGTATCGCTGTCGGCGGCATATGAAAAGTCGAACCACAGCGCCTGGGATGCATCTGACTGCTTATCGGTCTTGAGGGAAACTGTATCTGAAAGGGCGAGAAATGCTGCTGAGACTATCCATCCTCTCGGGTCACGGTCGGGAGAACTGTATATCCCCGAGTTTATGAAAGTATGCTGCGACACGCCTGTTTCTTCGAGAAGCTCACGTTTAGCGGTCTCCTCGATGGTTTCGCCTTTCCTGATGAATCCTCCCGGGAGAGCGAATTTCCCGATGAAGGGTTCTTCGCCTCGGCGGATAAGCAGGAGTTTCAGCTTTTTGACTCTGCCCAGCCTTTTGTTGCCGCTTTCCTCGGATGCTATACCGAATGCGGCTATATCAGCGGCAAGGGAAGGTCTTTCATATTCTTCATAGCTTCTGACCATTGGACTGCTCCTTTCGTGATTACTTATTATCGTTTTGATAATATCATTATAGCAATAAGTTTCTGATTTGGCAAGAGGTTGAGGCAGAAAAGTTTGAAAAATTAGTTAGTG
>CADBAC010000214.1 GCA_902792495.1 Ruminococcus flavefaciens
GTACTCAACGTCCTTAGCAACTCTTGCAGGCCAAGCTGTGTGGTTCATAGCCCAAGCCTTGATCTCAGTGTAGTTTGTACCGGGAGTACCGTTTATTACAGCTGCTACTTCCCATTCAGCCCACTTAGGAGTTTCAGCAGGCGGGAATGAAGCATCGATAGTTCCGCCGTAGTCGTCTACCATTGCGCAGAGGCAAGCTGTGTAGCCTGCGTTGTAGTCGATAGCAACTTCTGAGTACTCATACTGAGCAACGCTGTTCTTGTAGCTGCCTGACTTGTCAGGACCGCCGACCAGTGCGCCGTAGAGAGTATGAGCATACTCTGTCTGCCATCCCTCATCTCCGCCTGATTCCTGACCGAGGTCATTCCAGTGGTCATCGTGGATACCTGAAGCGGTTCTGTGGTGGAAAGCAGAAGGCTGCTTGTCGCCCATGCCAAGAACGTAGCTCATCTTGAGTCCGTTGTCGCCGAATACGTAGTCCATCTGAGACTTAGCCCAGTCGTTGTACTTTGTCTGGAGTGAAGAATCGTCCTTGAACAGTGTATCACTTGCCAGCTTAGCAAGCCATGCAGTTGTTGTAGCGTGACGAGCGCTTCCCCAGTTGAAGAGCCATGCCAGACCGTCGGGAGTATAGTCTACCTTCTTTCCGCCGTAACCGTCGATCCAGTAATCGAGGTGGTGAGAAACGTGGTCGATCCATTCCTTGTTGCCTGTGTTCATAGCGTAGAGCATAGCTGCTGCCTGAGATGTATCATCCCAGCAGAGTCCCCATGTGTACTTACGGTCTGTTGACTGATTCTCAAGCGGGAAATCAGGGATGTAGTCCTTCTCGATCTTGTCGAGGTAGCTCTTATCGCCTGTTGCCATGTAGAGCCAGTTAGCAGCGTACATACAGTCGTCCAGCCATGATGATGTATCGTACATACCTGACATACCGCCGATGTCCTTGCTTGCTCTGATCTTGTCAGCACCCTCAAAGAGATCCTTGGCGTGTTCGAGATACTGAGCAGCCTTATCGGGCTGAGTATCCTTGAATATAATGTAGCCCTCTGCCAGACAAGCAGCTGAAAGAGCAGCTACGGAAGCGTTCTTGATAACGTCGTATGGTCTTTCCCAGTCGCCGCCGTTGAGGTGATGCTTACGGAGGTAAACTTCAGCGCTGCACCAGATGTTATGGTCTGTTGAGCCGCCTGTGAAGTCACCGATAGTACCTACCATTGAGCCGCCGCCCTTATCGCAGGCCATAACGTAGTCCATACCCCACTGGATGTTGTTGCGGTAAGTCTCACCGAGACCCATCTTGTCAACAGCGTCCTTGTACTGGATATAGCCCCATGCCATGATGGAAGCGGAGTAAGCGTTGGTAAGGGTGAACTTGAAGTGGTCACCTGCGTCGAACCAGCCGCCGGGAACGTAATCTGTTTCCTTGCCGTCCTCGTCGACCATTGAGTCAGCTCTCCACGGAACCTGATTCCACTCAGGGAGCTTACCTGCCTGCTGTACCTCATAGAAGAACATTGACTTCTGAAGTGCCTCAGCGTAGTTGTAATCTGAAGCCGCAGTAACATTGCTTGCAGGGAAATATGCAAGAATGCCTGCTGACATAGCCAGTGCAGAAACGGCTGCTGTCATTTTTTTGAATATCATTTTTAATACCCCTCTCGTATTAAATTTGCATGAAAAATCATGCCTATACATATTAAATTTACCGCATTTTCCGCTTATTGTCAAGTAGGTTCAAAAACATTTCACAAAATATAGCACATTGCCTAAAATATTCATCTAAATATTGTATGGAAAGACAGCTAAGAACTTTATACTATTATAATAGAGGAATTATTCTGCACTTGCATACAGGCAAAAGAAAACTCCGCAGACTTTTCCGCCTGCGGAGTGATATTCTTATTTATGAGCCGAAATTATTCAGCGTCATCCTCAGCAGATTCCTCTGCCTCGTCTGCATCATCGAGAAGAGCACGCATTGAGATGCTGATTCTCTTTGAATCGTAATCGATATCGATGATCTTAACATCAACCTCGTCGCCTACAGAGAGAACATCCTTGACATTCTCAACCTTTCTGTCAGCGATCTGTGAGATGTGAATAAGACCGTCAACGCCGTCGATGATCTGAGCGAATGCACCGAAGCTTGTGATAGAAACGATAGTAGCCTTAACGATATCGCCAACCTTGTACTGTGACTTGAAGATCTCCCATGGATTATCCTCAGCCTTCTTGAATCCGAGAGAGATCCTGTTAGCTTCCTTATCAAGTTCCTTGATGTAAACTTCGAGAGTATCGCCAACGTTTACAACTTCACTTGGGTGCTTGATGCGCTTCCATGAAAGCTCTGAGATGTGAACCATGCCGTCGATGCCGCCGAGATCAACGAATGCACCGAAGCTTGTGAGTGACTTTACCTTACCTGTGTAAGTAGAGCCGACCTCAGCTGTTTCCCAGAACTTAGCCTGAGCCTCTGCCTTCTTAGCGTTCTGAACAGCCTTGATAGAACCAACTGCTCTCTTTCTGCCGCCCTCAGAAACTTCGATAACGATGAATTCAACCTTCTTCTTGAGGAGCTGCTCAAGCTCTGCGCCTCTTGGGAGACCTGTGAGTGAAGCAGGGATAAATACTCTTACGCCGAAAGCTGTGAGAGTAACGCCCTTGTTAACAACGTGCTGAACAACGCCCTCAAGAACAGTGCCCTCTTCCTGAGCCTTAACGATCTTCTCATAACCTGCCTGCTCGTCAACCTTCTTCTTGGAAAGAGCAACAGTACCCTCAGCGTCATTCACTTTGATAACGATGAGATCGATCTCATCGCCTACAGAAACGATGTCAGCAGGCTTCTGTGAAGGATCGTCTGTGAGGTCATCGATATTAACATAACCTGTATGCTTTGTGCCAAGATCAACGATAGCTTCTGTATTGTTTACAGCAACAACTGTGCCCTTAACTTTCTCTCCTGTATGTATTTTTTTGAATGACTCATCGAGTGCCTGAGCGAAATCGATATCCTCATCCTGAGCTGCAAGAATTTCATTTTCTGCCATTTTGGTTTGTACCTCCTTGATTATATAAGCGGGGGTTGAAGCCCCTGCCGTAATGCCGATCCTGTCGGCATTGGGAAGCTTTAAAGTCCGAAGTTCGTCCGAATTTTCGATATGATAAGTTTCACAGTATCTGCTGCATACCTCATACAGCTTGACTGTATTCGAGCTATGTCTGCCGCCGACAACGAGCATGATGTCGGAATTTTTAGCAAGTTCAGCCGCATCGGACTGTCTTGCATCAGTAGCATTGCAGATAGTATCGAATATAACGATATTCGGGTCGTTCTTCGGGATCACGTTTAAACAATCATCCCATACTACTATATTATACGTCGTTTGCGCCACAATTGCAAGCTTTTTTCCAAAATTTTTATAGTTTTTTTCAAAAAAGTCTTTTAGCTCAAAGTTATCCTTAAAAACAAGGCAATTTTCGTCACAATGACCAACGATGCCCTGTACCTCGGGATGGTTCTTATCGCCGGCTATAAGAATGAAATATCCCTCAGCCGTTTTTTCCGCAACTATCTTGTGTATCCTCGACACAAACGGACAAGTGGCATCAAGCATACGATTGCCCTTTGCTTCGATGGCTTCGTATACATCACGTCCCACACCGTGAGAGCGGATGACCACTGTTTCGTCGGATTCCAGTTCATCCACATTGTCGATGATGCGTGCGCCTTTTGCCTGCATATCGTTGACAACGTCCTGATTGTGGATTATAGGGCCCAGAGTAGCCACACGGGTATTGTTCTCCAGTTCGCTGTAGACCATCTTCACGGCTCTGTCAACTCCGAAACAGAAGCCGGCCGACTTTGCAACAGTAACCTTACTCATCAGCATTTTCCTCCTTCTGCTCTATCT
>CADBAC010000215.1 GCA_902792495.1 Ruminococcus flavefaciens
ATGCAATTGCACAGTCGATCCATAAAGTGCCGTAGCTGTAATAGCTTTCATCGAAATAAAGCCCGTGTTCTGTCATCTGATCCTGATACGCTTTAAGACGGGTCTGCGCCTGAAACAGAAACTCAGGTCCTGTCAGGCAATAAATTTTCCTGTAGCCGTGAACTTCGATAAGATGACGGACAACTTTGCTGAAGTCGTCATAATCGTCGTACTGCGTACTGTCAAAAACGGGATGTTCACGCTCATCTACTGTCATAACGTACTTGTTTGAAAGAAGCAGAAGCGACTCCACCTCGGCAGTTACTTCATCCCCCATCGTGGTGTCGTCCTTGACATAAAGGAATCCGTCAAATGCCCCGGACTGGATAAGACGGTAGATGCTGCGTTCTGATGCTGCATGATCGGCGGCACACTGCGTAAAATGGCACAGAGGCGCAAGTACGATGCAGTCACATCCGCAGGCATTTATCTGGGCAAGTGCACCACGGACTATACTGCGTATATGATCTCTTGCAAGAATAGGCGTAACAATGCCTATAAGCGGTTTTTTCTTCATACTGCACCTCCGATAATTTTTATAATACTATTATAACACGATCGTCTCAAATTTGCAAGACAATATTACAATTGCAGGCGATTTTGCCGTAAAATTATGTATTGAAAAATACGCTATATTCAATTGATTTTTCACTTTACAGATTGTACAATATATATAGAAAAATACATATCCTATTCGGGTAAAAAGGAGGATCACTTATGATAAAACGTAACAGAGTCGGCGCATTTCTGCTTGCATCTGCACTGTGCCTCACTCCCCTTTCATCACAGTCAGCCGTTCACTTTCATATGAACAATACGATCACGGCTTCGGCTGAGAGTATCAGCGATATGCCTGCGGATTTTCAGTATGCCGCTGACTGGATATGGCAGAACCGCATTGACCGTGAAAAATCAACTGTCCGCCGAAACACCATTTTCGATCAGATAGTCGCAGGAAAAGGAACTATCAACTACGTGGTTAAGTGGCAGTCCTACCGCACTGTCACCTATGAACAGCGTCAGAAGTTTGAAAAAATGCTGTCAGACTGCATCAATGCGTGGAATGACTGGCTTGCTGGCTACGAAAACTGGCCATACGATCACATCGACGTAAAGATCGTCGGCTGGGCAGTTCTCGATAAGAACTCTCTCCTCGATCTCCACGATGACGAGGTCGTTTACACTGATACCAAATACTACGACGCACAGTACGACACTTCAAACGGAAGGGACACTATTCCCGATAAAGAGCCGTTTGCGCCGTCTGAGCTTTCACGCTTCGACCATTTCACCGAGAAGAATTATCAGTACCCCGGCGGACTTGATAACCGCTTTGATATGTATATGTGGGCTACTCAGGGATTCCCCGATATCGGCGGCTGCGGAGGCGACTGGGGACAGCGTCTCTCCGATACTGCTTATCTTGGAATGATCCAGCACGGCAGTCTGCACGTTCTCGAACACGAGATCGGTCACGGATTCGGAATGACCGATTTCTACGGCGGCGAAGGCGAACCCGACGGCTTCCCTCCCGGAGGTTTCCCAGGTGGTGAAAACTCCATCATGATGGCGGGTTCATCTGCGAAGATCACTGATTTTGACGGTTGGATGCTCCGATATATGTGGACGAAGATAAAAGATGACAAGGACAGATTTGACCTTGCAAATGCACAGCCCGAACCCCAACAGCCCGAAACGACCGAAACTCAGCAGCCTGTCACTACTCAGCCGCAGAAAGACGAAACCTTCATCATGGGTGACGTAAACGCAAGCGGAAAGGTGGATATCGCTGATCTGGTGCTTCTGCAAAAATGGCTTCTTTCTGTTCCTGATACATATCTCCCCAACTGGAAAGCAGGCGATCTCTGTCAGGACGAGAAACTGGACGTATTCGATCTCTGTGCCCTCAGACGTTTGCTGTTGTCAGATAACTCCCCTGCTATAGAAGACGAACCGCAGAATCAGGCCGAATTCATAACTGCAAATCTTGCAAAGCACGGCGCATCTCTCCCAACACAGGGCGATGCAAAACTTGTCGTATTCTATGTGGACTTCCCCGACTGCCGCTACGACTATGAACCAACGGCCGAACAGCTGAACCGTATAACTTTCGGTGAGGCTGATGAGAAAAATGTATGCTATCCATTTGAGAGCATTTCCGCATTTTACGGCAGGGCTTCCAAAGGCAGCATGAATTTCAGCGGACAGGTTTTCCGCTACACCACAAAGGAAAAGCAGTCAGCCTACGATACCGATAAAGTAAAGATAGCTGAGGAGTGCTATGAAGCTTTCAAGGATAAGGTGGACTTTTCACAGTTTGACGGCAATGGCGACGGAAGAATAGATGCAACTCTGTTCACCACTCCCACAAAAGCAGGCGAAACTAACTGGTGGCCGTGTTCGGGCGCTTTCGGTGACCCGAAATACCGTGTTGACGGTGTCAGCATCGGTCACATCATCACAGGAAATGCACAGATAGAGTCTACCGAAAACTACGTCAACTACATCAGCACCTATTGCCACGAACTGGGACACTGCACGGGACTTCCCGACTACTACCTTTTCACTTCAAACGACAGCGAGGGTATGCACGGTACCGCAGGCGCTGAACTTATGGATACTGATGCAGGATCGGATTTCGGTGCATTTTCAAAATTAGTTGAGGGCTGGTACACTAAAGATCAGGTTCAGGTGTGGTATCCCGATCAGGGCACAAAAACCTTTACTCTCAACAACGCACAGACGAACGCAGGCAACTGCCTGATAATCCCCAACGGTAAGCTTGCTGACGATTACTTCTCGGAATACTTTATCGTGGAATACGCTTCAAAAGACGGCAATAACAGCGGTATCGGCAAAAATACAGCTTGGTGGGTGAAGTCCGGCGAAGGTGTGAGAATCTATCACATCGATGCAACCACTGAATACGGCTGGAACAACTATTTCCGCTACGCAAGCGGAAGCGAATTCACAAATAAGGATAAGGGCAGACGTCTTATCCGCATAATCGACGACAGAGAGACCGATAATTTCTACCACACAGGCGATATCATAAACGGCAATATCTCGGGATTCCACTGGTATGACGCAAACGGCGGTCAGACAGTCGATACCGGATTCTCCATCGAGATAGGCGAGAACAAAAACGGCACTTACTCAGTCACTGTCAGAAAATAAGCAACGATACGGAATGTCTTTTTCCGCTTCTTATAGGCAACACCGCACAAAGCCCGCCTGACGGCTTTGTGCGGTGTTGCCTTAATAATTTTTGGAAACAGATTTGAGAAGCTACTTTTTTTATCTGATAATGTCTGAAAAAATGTACATCACATATGTTATTATAAAAATGCAAAATACTCATAATATATTGAATTTCCTCTCATTCCGTGATATAATGAAGAAAAAAACAAAGGAGAGCATATGAATCTTTCATTTACAGTTACTCAGGACGAATTATCGGATATTCTGCTGAACCTCTCACCTGTCCGTCCCGTATTCATTTGGGGAGCTCCGGGAATCGGCAAATCCGCTCTTGTACAGAAATTTGCAGACGATGTGGGACTGCCATGCGTTTCACTTTTAGGAAGTCAGCTTGCTCCCGAAGATATTATCGGTATTCCTCAGATAAAAGGCGAAACATCGGAGTTTATGCCGCCTAAAATGATAGCTCGCAAAGAGCCGTATGTCCTCTTTCTTGACGAGCTGAATGCCTGCTCACAGGAGGTACAGAAGGCCTTTTACAGCCTTATACACGAAAAGCGTATCGGTGAATATCATCTCCCGAAAGGAAGCGTTGTTATAGGTGCAGGAAACCGCTCACAGGACAGCGCTATCGTTAAAACCATGTCATCTGCACTTATAAACCGTAATCTGCATTCATGGGTCATTGACTACATAACTCAGCGTCCCGACCATCTTTTCTCTGAGCCTCCCAAAACAGAAGAACCATATTCAACTCCACGCTCATGGCATATGCTCAGCGATGCACTGAAAGCTTACGGTGCAGGCGAAAAGGACGTTCCCGAAAGTATTCTCAGAGTTCTTACATTCGGCTCAGTCTCGGCAAATCATGCAGGGCTTTTCCTCGCATTTGTGAAAAATCTCAGCAATAAGAATCTCCTGAGTCAGATAATCAAAGGCGATGCAAGATTCCCTTCAGACCCGAAGGACAGGGATGTTCTCTACTTTGTGACTCAGAGTTTCCGTGCAAAACTTCTCATGGAACTTCCCGACGACAAGCAGAAAATGGACAAGAACACCCAGTTTCTCACTCACCGTGCAAAGGCTCTTATCAAGGACTTGTCACATATAAATCTCGAACTTGCACAGATGATAGTTTCGGCCGATGAAGGAAAAGTTCTGCCTGAATGGTTCATGGTGGAGATAGTCCGTGACCTGCCGAGACTTATCAAAAACGACAAATGATATGGCTAAGAAAAAGGACGAGACAAAGATCTCGAAAAATGAACAGCAGCTGCTTGACGGGATCAATATCATCGATCAGCAT
>CADBAC010000216.1 GCA_902792495.1 Ruminococcus flavefaciens
TTCATTTCTCCTTACAAAACTAATTTCATTTTATCAGCAATTATAAGATTAGCATAATTCTCAGCCTGTGTCAATATAAAGCAGGAGTTTTATCTTCTTCATGATCCCGATTTTTCTTTTAAGAGAACTTGAAAATCAATGCCTAACATGATATAATAAACATATATTTCATTTCAGGTGGAGGATCAGACAATGAAAAAAATAATAACCCTTTCAATTATTCTCTCAATGATGACATCTTCGCTGACCGCTTTTGCATATGACAAGCCTCAGGCTGCCGATCTGCCGGAAAAAGTCACCGAACAGCTTATCGGAAAAAATGTAGATAAAAATGAAGACGGCATAATCACAGAGGAGGAATTCTGCAATGCCGAATTGATCCAGCTTGACCTTGACGGCATTGATTCTATCGACTTCCTTACAAAGCTGAAAGATCCGAAGTACATTTACCTCTCAAACGGAAATATTTCGGATTTCTCACCGCTTGCAAAGTTCAAGGATCTCGAAACCCTGCAATTATCACAAATGCCGCAGGTAACGGATATCTCTTTTGCCAAGGATATGGATCTCCTGAAGTTTTATATCGTAGATCTTGAACAGATAACCGATGAACAGAAGATAGAGGTAATGAAATTCCACGATGCAGATATCCCTGTGGGCTTTTCGGATTATATAGGCGCTACTCCTATCGGAATGTTCGAGTATAATAAGTTATCTCTTGAAATCGCCGATACTGACATAGCTTCATTTTTCGATATGCTGAATGATGAACCCATTCAGACCTGCGCCGAGGATGTTTTCGGAAAGTCAGAAGGTTCAACGGAATACACATTAAAACTCAAAGGCAAGGAAATTCACAAAGGCAAGATCAATATTGCTCCGAACACTCCCGAAACTCTGCCTGATGCCGAAAAACAGCCTGAACCTCAGATTTACTTTTCCGAATACTATTCGGGGGCTGACAAAGTAATACTGCAAAATAACACACTGTACAAGCTTACAGCAGATAAAATGGAACCTGTTGCAGAAAAAGTTGCCGCTTTCGATCGTGATTATACCTATGACGAAGAAGGCGAATTCACCACTATCGAGACCATTCTTTATGAGGACGGCACTGTTGAGATCAACGGTCAGAAGCTTTCTGATGCAGAAGGACTTAAATTCAAGCACATCGGCAACGCATTATGCGTAACCGATAAGGGCGATGTTTATGCTGTCAGGATCGAGGGAGGGAAATTCGTCATCGACCTTATATACAAAGGCTTCGGCGGTTTCCTTGAAAACTCGTCTATGAACTTCCTTTCCGACACAGGTGAATTGGTGCAGATAGAACTTAAATATAAGGACAAAACCACTATCGGCTATCAGGCTTTTCCTACAGGCATTACAGATGTTACATCTTCATACAATGACTATTTCATAGACAAAAACAAAGATATGTGGAAGATATATCGTCATGTGGGAAGTGAACCTTCAGTTGCAAAATGCGCTGAGGATGTTGTTTATGTCGGATACCGTCACTACAGCGGCGGCAGCACCTACGGCTGTGTTCATATAACTTCCGACGGTACGGCTTATTCCGCAGGTACAACAAGAAAAGTTATCCTCTCAGGCGAACTTGAAGATATTCTCGATTACAAAAACAGAGGTACGCTCTATATGCCGGTCACTCCGGGTGTTGCATACGGAACAACTCATATTCTTGGTGATAACAACTACTATATCCTGTCAAAAGATAACGTTCTTTGCATGGCATATAAAGATCAGAAAGCTTCCGTTGCTGATGTAAAAAGATACATATCTCCAAGAGAAAGTGCCGACGGTAAAAAGAAATATTTCTACTTCCTGAAAAACGACAACACTATCTGGCGCTATTCGCTTGAAGATAAAGAGTACACGAAAGTTTCCGAAGATGCAGCAGTTCCCCCGTCACCCGAAAAAGTAAAGGGCGATCTGAACGGCGACGGAAAATTTGAAGTCGCAGATGCTGTGCTTATGCAGAAGTGGCTTCTCGCAGTGCCCGATACAAAGCTGAAAAACTGGGAAACAGGCGACTTCTGCAAGGACGGCGTACTCGATGTATTTGACCTTTGCGAAATGAAAAAAGCACTTAAAATGTCATCTTCAAAATAACTTCACAGCATAACGAAAGGCGGAGCAAAAAACTCCGCCTTTTCTGCATTATTTTTCACGCATCTGATACTCTACATCCTCGTCTATCATTCTCAGCATTATCTTACCGAATTTCGGGTCAAACTGTGTACCGAGCCCTTTTTCTATCTCTGAACGGACTACCTCCTGCGGAAGTGCGTCACGATAGCTTCTCTTTGAGGACATTGCATCGTATGCATCGGCAACTCCGATGATCCTTGCTATTTCGGGTATCTCCTCGCCTTTCAGTCCTTCGGGATAACCTTTGCCGTCATATCGCTCATGGTGGTAATGTGCGCCTATATTAAGCGTAGGCTGTTCGGTTATCTTTGAAAGTATCTGATATCCCATCGTTGTGTGGGATTTTATTATCTCGTACTCCTCATCTGTAAGCTTTGAGGTCTTGTTGATGATACTTCTTGGAACTCCTATCTTGCCGACATCGTGAAGCAGAGCGATAATGTAGATCTCCCTGCATTCTTCAGCATCCTTTCCCGATTCATAAGCGATCATCTCGGAATACTGCGCAACTCTTTCGGAATGACCGTGAGTGTATTCGTCCTTAGCATCAATGGCATCCGAAAGCGCAAAGGCAGTCTGTTCGACCATACGACGCATTATCTTCTGCTCGTTTTTCAGCATTTCGATCTCATTCTGCGCCGCAGCAGCGATCTTGCTGTTCATATCCACAATTGCGAATATGTAAAGCACCACTACCATGCCGACCATAGTGATATTTGTAAGAGAGATCCCGTATGTGAATATCTGTAACACCGAAGCTATAAGCGGCAGTGTGGTAAACAATATCAGCGACAAACTCATCATTTTCGGCAGTTTATCATAGTTCTTTATGATGACCAGTAACTGAAGAACAATTATCACCACGGGAACAAGATAACATATGATAAAACTATTGCTTCGCTGATACAGATTCTTATCATCAATGTAGTAATAAAGCCCTGTGAACTGTGATATCACTACAAGTGCTATTCCGATGAATGATGCGTATTTTGCCGTTTTCAGGTGCTTTGGCGGTGAATCGAGTTTACCGTCGGTCAGATATAATTCCGTCAGATAAGAGTTGAACGTGAACAGAATCAGCAGAAACATGAAGTACACCGTAAAATTGCTTATCCTGACCATGTAGTATCCGACTGTGCTTGTGTTTCCACGGTAAATATATGCAAAACGATCTGACATCAGAAGGATAACAGAGAAGATGTCCATAAAGAACAGGCACCGTCTTCGTCGTGGAGATATGGATTTTGTAAACAGAACGAAAACCGAGATCATACCGCAGATACCGCTGAGCAGCAGCATCAGGTTGAGCTGATTTTCTTTTATTATGTCAAGCAATAAAAGCCGCCTCCTTATCCCCTGTAATACTATGACATTACTGCGATTCAAAACGGCAGGATAGCCGAAGCCGCCTGCCGCAACACTGATCTGTTCAGAATGTGATCGCAAGATCATTCCATCAACTATTATTGGCTGTTATATTACTCTCAGTATCTTATTCTGCTATATAACACTCATTTATCTGCGGCCGAAACATATTGTAAGTTTTCACCAAAATAAAGAATGATTTATTATTTATATTATACCTCACAGCTGTGAAAAAGTCAATATAAACAGGCGCTTTTTATATGTGAAAAAGCATTAAGGAAACACCGCACCAAACAAATTGTCAATTCCAAATCGATTTATACATATAGTATAATTGGTTCTATCACAAAAGGCGGAGCA
>CADBAC010000217.1 GCA_902792495.1 Ruminococcus flavefaciens
ATGCGCGGAAAAACAATTCGCGTCCCGGAAAAACTGAGACGCGAAACTGCCTGCGGGGGCTCCCCGCTGGTGCGGGTAACAGGAGTTGAACCTGCACACCTCTCTGTACAAGAACCTAAACCTTCCGCGTTTCATTACCTGGTACAGTAGAATCTGAGTAGGTATTTGGAATGGATTGTTATAGCACTGAATGAGTCGCGTGACTGCCGCAACGAATGGATTTAAATGGAATGGGTGCGTAGTTTCCTGATAAAAAAGGTAATGAATATGATAAATAATGTCATTTACTTTTGTTGTGTGTTATTGTAATATTAAATCAAGATGAGCGTTGATCGCACAGATAAAGGAGGGATATAAATGAATATACACAAGAAAATGACAAGCATCGTTTTATCCGCCGCTCTTGCTTTACCGGTGTATCATGCGGTGCGGTTCAACGACCGTGATACTATGACGGCAAAAGCTGCATCAAATACGATCGTCAATGATACTTTCTGGAAAGATACCTCCGGCAAATATATATACTCTCAGGGCGGAGGAGTTTTCAAGTTCGGTGATACCTATTACTGGTACGGTGTGCATTATAAGGGGGCAGAGACCTATGCAGCAAATCCATCAAAGAAAAACAACGACACGGGATTTGTTTCTGTTACCTGCTATTCGTCAAAAGACCTTGTAAACTGGAAGTTTGAGAATGACGTGCTTACGGCATCAACGAAGAATTTCGGATTTGCGTACTGGTTCGGACGTCTTGGAGTTGCCTATTGTCCGAAATCAAAACGATACGTACTTGTTGCACAGTATAACGAGAGCGTGATGTTTGCATCTTGTGATTCTCCCACTGGTAACTTCAGGGTCGAGAACGTACAGGATCAGATAACAAATGTGCAGAAGCAGGGAACAGGCGACCAGACTATATTTGTGGACGATGACGGGCAGGCTTACCTTATCTGCTCAAATAAAGGCGGACGTGGTCATCAGTATGTTTCAAAACTGCGTGAATCGGATTTCTTGTATGCTGAGCCGGCAGTTGAGGTCGCCAAGGGAAGCGGACGTGAAGGCAACTGTATGTTCAAGTACAAGGGCAAATATTATTTTTGCGCCTCCGATCTTCATGGCTGGAACTCCTCTCACAGCTACTATATGGTTGCCGACAACATTAATGGTCCGTACTCCGGCTGGAAGGTAATGGGCGGAACAGATAATGATTTCTCTCATGTTACACAGACAGGTTTTTTCTACACAGTTAAAGGTTCAAAGGAAGAAACAGTTCTTTTCTGCGGAGACCGTTGGAGCGATTTTGCAGGAAATGGTATTGGATATAATCAGTGGGTGCCTCTTACTGTGAACGGAAATGACGTGCAGTTCAATTCCCTGAGCGAATGGGAGCTTGACTCTGTGACCGGTCAGTGGAGCGTCGGCGCCGGCAATAATTATATCCTTAATCCAAGCTTTGAGGCAGACAGAGTTTCACAGACTACTCTTGCTGGCTGGAAGGCATTAGGCACTGGCAACAGCAATAAAAACAGCGCCAAAACAGGCAACTGGAGTGCTCAGCAATGGAGCGACAGTCCATACAAAGCGACTCTCTCTCAGAATGCAGCAGTCCCAAACGGCACATATACGCTCAAGGCGTGGGTCCGCTCGAGCGGCGGTCAGAATCAGAGCTATATCTATGTGAAAGGCTATGGCGGAAATGAAAGGCAGATAGCTCTGAACAAAAAGATAGACAGCTGGCAGGAGGTGTCAATCTCAGATATAGTTGTTACTAATGGGAAGATACAGGTCGGCATCTACTCCGATGCAAATGCGGGCAACTGGGTGTTCTTTGATGACTTTTCACTCATCGGGGACGGAAACGGCACCGCGCCCGAACAGTTCACTGACGGAAAGTACATAAAGTCTCTGGAGGTCAATGACAGCGCCAACAGAGCTAACTGGTCAATACAGAACGGCATTGATGCGGGAACTGAGGTCTTCGGAGACAGAGCATTCAGATTCACATCTGTTCCTGATAAACTGAAGAATGTCGAGTGGATAAGAACAGCCTGCGATTCCAAGAAATTTACGGACATAGAGGCAAGATTCACAGCGGCTGTGGACGAGACAGTCTATATCGGTCTCGACTCTCGTATCGGAGAAACTCCGGACTGGTTATCAGACTGGGAAAAAACGAGCATGACTCTGACTGATGACGGAGACCCTGTTGTTACATATAACGTTTATAAAAAGGACTTTCCGGCAGATACTGAGGTGATACTTGGCAAGATAGCAAGCAGTGGCGTTGTGAATTATGTGGTGATCGCAGGCGAAAAGGAGAAGATTAGCTATATCCCAGGTGATATCACAGGCGATGAACGTGTGGATACATTTGACATGGTACTTATGCGCAAGGCACTTATAGAACCACCCACTGATGAAAGGAAAAAGCTTGCAGCAGATATGAATGCGGATGGCGAAATAAATGTATCTGATGCTGTAAAGCTGCAGCGCTTTCTGCTTGGTATGGATATAGGCTGAAAAACATAAGAAGTATACAGGCAATGTACTTTGGAAGGAGTTTATTATGAAAATCGATATTCTGAAAAAAACAGCAGCACTTGCCCTCTCAGGTGCTATGCTGTTCGCATCGTCACATTTCATGCCCTCAGTGATGATATCAGATGCAGCAGCAAACAAAGCCAGAGTTTCCGTTCATGACCCCTCTGTTATCAAGGACGGCAATACCTATTACATCTTTGGTTCGCATATTGAGGCAGCTAAAACCAACGACCTCCAGAACTGGACACGTTTTTCAAACGGTTATGCCAGAACGAATAATGTGGAGTTCGGCAACCTTTCAGACAACCTGAAAAAGGCATTTGCATGGAGCGGCGAAGATTTAGAGGACTGTGCGGGAGGATTTGCTGTATGGGCTCCTGACGTTATCTGGAACCCTGATTACCAGAACACAGACGGAACAAAAGGTGCATACGTTATGTATTTCTGTACATCATCGACTTATATCAGATCTGTGATATGCTTTGCTACATCAAAGAACATACAGGGGCCCTATACATTTGGTGATACACTCATATATTCAGGATTTACAAAGAATGACCAGTATGTCAAGAGTGCTACAAAGAACGTAAACAAGAAATACACAACTACAAACGTTGATAACCTCATCGAAAAGGGCGAGGTAACAATGAATAACAGCTGGTTCAGCGGAAATAATTTCAATAACCAGCTCTTCCCGAATGCTATCGACCCGACTATCTACTATGGTACAGACGGTAAGATGTATATGACATACGGTTCGTGGTCGGGCGGTATTTTTACCCTTGAGATCAATCCGAAAACAGGACGTGTTATCCATCCGAAGACAGGCACGACTTCTGACGGCAGAATGGTCGACAGCTACTTCGGCACTAAGATAGCGGGCGGTTACGGAAAGTCGGGCGAGGGTCCGTTCATCGAATACAACCCCGATAACGGCTACTATTACCTCTGGACAACATACGGAGGTCTTGCATGGGACGGCGGATATAATATGCGTGTATCACGCTCAAAGAGTCCGTTAGGTCCCTTCACTGATGCAGCAGGAAGAAAAGCAGTGCTCGACCCCGGAACCAACCTTGACAGTGTTGGTCTGAAGGTAATGGGCAACTATAAGTTCAGCACACTTGATGCGGCATATTTTGCTCCCGGTCACAACTCTGTCCTGAGAGATGACGATGGACGCTGGTATCTTTTCTACCACACACGTTTCCAGAATAACAATATGCATCAGGTAAGAGTGCATGAAATGTTCTTCAACGAGGACGGCTGGCCTGTTGCAACACCGTTTGAATACGGCGGAGACCATATCTCCGAGGGCGGCTATGAAGAATCAGATATTGTTGGCGATTA
>CADBAC010000218.1 GCA_902792495.1 Ruminococcus flavefaciens
CATAGGCTATGGCAACGTAGGAATTCTTGTCTGGGCGGCTGAAATTTACTCTCAGGCCGAAACGTGCTGACAGGGAAAGTGTTTCCTGTAAAGAGTCATTGCGGTGGACATCGTCGCCTTCACGGTCGGAGAAAGTCTCCTTGATGAGGTGGCGGCGGTTGCTGGTGGCATAGATGACCATATTATCCGCATTTGCCGCAACAGAGCCTTCAAGTGTGGCTTTCAGTGCGCCGAAGCTGTCCTCGCCTGCGGTGAAGCTGAGGTCGTCGATGAAGATTATGAACTTCAGCGGATTGCCGCTTATCTCGTCCACTATTTCGGGAATGTACCTCAGCTGTTCCTTGGTTATCTCGATAAGGCGCAGTCCCATCGGCGAATATTCGTTTACGATAGCCTTGACCGTGGATGACTTTCCTGTGCCTGCGTCACCGTAGAGAAGGGCATTCAGTGCAGGCTTGCCGTTTATGAGTGCAAGGGTGTTGTTTATGACTGAATTGCGCTGTATGTCGTAGCCGTAAAGCTCGGAAAGCTTCTGTGTATCGTGGGATTTTACAGGGACGATACTGCCGTCACGGAAGATGAACATATCGCTCTTTGCCCACTTGCCGTAGCCGTGTTTATCAACATTGCCAACGTATCTGTGGTACTTCTCAATGAAGTCGATATCGCTTGTCTCCCATTTCGGGAGATAGCCGCTGTAGCCGATCTCGTCAGCGATTTCTTCGGGGGTAAGCTGAGAAAGTTCCTGCAATATGAGCAGTTCATTTTCAGCCGCTTCAGCAATGGGTCCTGACGGACCGTTTCCCTTTCCCTGACTGATGATATAGATGTTCTCATCCTCGGTGACAAGCTTCAGCAGATACTTGCTGAAGTTGACACTGCGTTCATACAGTTCATGTACGAATCTGCCGTAATGATCTATTATATGCGGAATATCGCCGCTTTCTGCTGCATCCATAAGTTCACGCAGTTCGGATATAACATCATCAGAAAGTATATTTCTGAAAACTGAAATGGAAGCCAGTGAAAGGCTGAGTTTCCGGAGTTTGCCGTTCATTTATAAAACCTCGATTATTTTTTCTGTTATTTCCGTGCAGGTAAGAGGAGTACCGTTTGCAGTACCCATAAGGTCAGCGGTGCGGTGACCTGCATCAAGCACCTTGTTTACCGCATTTTCAATAGCGTCCGCCTCGTCGGAGAGACCGAATGAGTAACGAAGCATCATAGCGCCCGAAAGAATAGTAGCGATAGGGTTAGCCTTGTTCTGACCTGCGATATCGGGAGCGCTGCCGTGTATAGGCTCATACATACCTCTTGTGCCTGCGCCGAGAGAAGCGGAAGCAAGCATACCGATGGAGCCTGTTATCTGCGAAGCCTCATCTGAGAGGATATCGCCGAACATATTTGAAGTAACGATGACATCGAACTGCTTCGGGTCACGTACCAGCTGCATAGCGGCATTATCTACAAACATATCGTAATACTCGACTTCGGGGTACTGCTCTGACAGTTCATGCATTGTCTTTCGCCACAGTCTTGATGATTCCAGAACATTTGCCTTGTCGATGCTGCAAACCTTCTTGTTTCGCTTCATTGCAGTCTCGAAAGCCACCTTGCCGATACGCTCTATCTCAGTGACGCTGTAGGCTTCTGTGTCGTAAGCCTCCTGACCGTATTTTCCCTCACGGTAGCCACGGTCGCCGAAGTAGATGCCGCCTGTCAGCTCACGGACTATCATGATATCGAAGCCGTCGCCCACTATCTCATCTTTCAGGGGAGAAGCGCTTCTGAGAGCGGGATAAAGCTGTGCAGGGCGGAGATTGGTGAAAAGTCCCAGAGCCGAGCGGATACCGAGGAGAGCCTTTTCGGGGCGGTTGTTACCGGGCTGGTCGTCCCATTTAGGACCGCCAACAGCGCCGAGAAGTACACTGTCCGAAGCGAGACAGCCGTCGATGGTCTCCTGCGGCAGAGGTATACCTGTTGCGTCGATGGCACAGCCTCCGATGAGATACGGTGTAAAGTTGAATTTATGTCCGAACTTTTCAGCTGTCTTTTCCAGTACCCTGACAGTGCTTTCCACTATCTCGGGACCTATTCCGTCGCCTTTGAGCAATGCGATGTTGAATTCCATATTTTCACGACCTTTTGTTTGTAGGGAACGCCGCCTCCGGCGTTCCATTGGGGATTATTTGCGGTATCGTGGAACGGCGGAGGTGCCGTTCCCTACACGCTTTTATCGGGCGGATGATATCCGCCCCTGCAATGTTCTGGCGGATATTATCCGTTTATCTGAGGACGCACACTGTGCGCCCCTACGATCCGTTTTGTGATAGTTTTTGCGTAAGGCACGGGACGTCGGGGACGCCGTCCCCTACTAATAACTGCTTTCTACTTTCTGCCTTCTGCTTTCTACTCTCTGCTTTCTGTCAACTACTTTCTGTTGATGATAGCGCCCTTGTCAGCGGATGATACCTGCTGTGCGTAGCGCTTCAGGTAGCCTGTGATGTTCTCCTTGCGCTTGATAGGCATTGTCTTTTTACGCTCTGCAAGTTCCTCGTCGGATACTTCAAGAGTGATGGAGTAATTCGGTATGTCGATGGAGATGATGTCGCCGTCCTTGACATAAGCGATAGTACCGCCGTTTACAGCTTCGGGAGATACGTGTCCGATAGCCGCACCACGGGTAGCGCCGCTGAAACGTCCGTCAGTGATGAGAGCAACAGTTGAGCCGAGACCTGCACCCTGGATAGCTGATGTAGGTGAGAGCATTTCTCTCATGCCCGGGCCGCCTGCAGGGCCTTCATAGCGGATAACAACAACGTCGCCTGCCTTGATACCGCCCTCATAGATCACCTTGATAGCTTCTTCCTCGCTGTCGAATACTCTTGCAGGGCCTTTGTGTACCAGCATTTCGGGAGCAACTGCGCTTCTCTTTACAACGCATCTGTCAGGAGCGAGATTGCCTTTGAGTACGGCGATTCCGCCTGTTTCGCTGTACGGGTTGTCAATAGGACGGATAGTCTCAGGGTCACGGTTGATGCAGCCCTTGATGTTCTCGCCTACGGTCTTGCCTGTAACGGTCATGCAGTCGGTGTTGATAAGTCCCTTTTTGCTCAGCTCATTGAGTACGGCATAAACTCCGCCTGCTTCGTTGAGGTCTTCCATGTAGGTGTGGCCTGCCGGTGCAAGGTGGCAGAGGTTAGGAGTCTTTGCGCTTATCTCGTTAGCCATGTCAAGGTTGATATTTATGCCGCATTCGTTGGCGATAGCAGGGAGATGGAGCATACTGTTTGTGGAACATCCAAGAGCCATATCAGCTGTGAGAGCGTTCTGGAAAGCCTTCTCTGTCATGATATCGAGAGGACGGATATTCTGTCTGTAGAGTTCCATTACCTGCATACCTGCCTGCTTAGCAAGCTTGATACGCTCGGAATAAACAGCAGGGATAGTGCCGTTGCCTCTGAGACCCATACCCAGCACCTCGGTAAGGCAGTTCATGGAGTTAGCGGTATACATACCCGAACATGAACCGCAGGTAGGACAGGTCTTGTTCTCGAATTCGTCCAGTTCAGCCTCATCTATCTTGCCTGCTGAGTAAGCGCCTACAGCCTCGAACATGGATGAGAGTGAGGTCTTCTTGCCCTTTACGTGGCCTGCAAGCATAGGGCCGCCGCTTACGAATACAGTAGGAACATTGATACGTGCAGCCGCCATAAGCAGGCCGGGAACGTTCTTGTCGCAGTTAGGTATCATTACCAGTGCGTCGAAGTGATGAGCAAGAGCCATACACTCCGTAGAATCGGCAATAAGGTCACGGGTAACAAGGCTGTACTTCATACCTGTGTGACCCATAGCGATACCGTCGCAAACAGCGATAGCAGGGAA
>CADBAC010000219.1 GCA_902792495.1 Ruminococcus flavefaciens
ATATTCCAGTTTATATCTTCGCTGCCGAGATTCACACACAGATACGTCAGTGAATCTTCACCCGCATAGGTATAGCAACTTGTACGATAAATGTCTGCATATCTATTTAAATTATATGCCATGTTCTGACGCTGGGGATCTTTCATTAAAATGAAAATCATTGCATCAAATAACATATCTTCGGTGACATCTATACCATTGCTTTTAAATACATCTTTCGTGAAGTCAGCCATTTCATCATAATCTTTAGCTTTGATTACTTCAGTCTCTCCCGAAGCATATACCAGCTTTATGCACGGTATTCCCGTCATGGCGCATTTCCAGTGTTTTATGACAACTTCTACTCCATCGGGTATATTCAGAGTGAAATGATCTGTACCATATTCTCCTTTCGGGAAATCATCAGCTAAATAGACACGGTCAAGGCACAGCTTGCTGACAGTGAAATCATCGACCTGTGCAGGCACATCTGTTTCAGTATCCTTTACGCCGATAGCGATATAATAACCGTCGGTTTTATAATCCTCCATAAAGCTGAGTTCGCAATCTTCGCTTTCCTCTTTCACTGTTGTCTGTATGATATTCATATCAGTTTTTATCTGTGCATTACCTGTGGTGAACGATACTGTATTTAAAGCTGTTATCATTGCGATCAATGCTGCTGAAACGTGTTTTCTGATATTCATTATTTTTTATCCTCCGCTGAATTTTTGGCATATGCAGTAAGTATGGCTGATGCATCCCTTGCATCTATATTGCCGTTGAAGTCAAAGTCAGCAAGAACTGTGTCTATATCTGTTTCGTCTCCAAGAGAAGCCTGTGCATACGCCTTGAGTATCATTGAAGCATCTCTGCCGTCCACTATTCCGTCAGTATTGACATCGCCCATTCTGTCAGTACAGGAAGGCATTTTCAGACTCTGGAAATCGTGCAGAGAAGAAGGTCTTCCCAGTGACCATTCTTCATGTGATTCCTTATTCTTTATCTCATCATCTGTTTTCATGAACCACTCATAATTGATGACATTTCCGTCATCCCATGTAGGGTCAACGTGGAAATAATGGTCGCCGACCTTTACTATTACCCATGCGTGGTCTTCACTGTAAACGTAGCTGCTTTCAAATCCTGCTTCATGAAGCATGAGATTCATGGCACGGGCATAGCCCTCGCATACGCTTGAATCATTCACGAAAACAGATATATCGGTATGGTTCTTCTTATCGGGAACATTGTCGGTATCGTATGTTACCATATGGCATATCTTGTCATGGATAGCCTTTATCTTTTCGATATCGGACATATCGTCGCTTACAACTTCATTTACGGTCTTCTTTACGAGATACTTCACATACTTGTTGACAAGTCCGCATTCATCAACATTTGCAAGATTCCTCTCAATAAAGTCTGCGCAGTCCTTCTTAACATTGCCGTCCTCATCGAAAATATCCTCACCGTTAAGATATGAAAGCTTTTTCAGATCGGTGAATATATTTCCGTTTATCTTTTTGCTGAGGTCGATGTGAAGGTCTTCAAGATCGACGCAGTTTTCAAAGGCATCATCTTCTATTTTGGGTTCACCGTTTATGGTAAGCGTTTTCAGATCGGTACAGCTGTAAAAAGCGAGATGATCTATCTCGGGCGAACCGTTTATGGTAAGTTCACGTATCCTGCTTCTTGAGAATGCCGTTTTGCCGATAAAGGATGTACCCTCGGGCAGAGTGATGGATCTGCACTGATTCTGTGAAAATGCACGGGCATCTATATAAAGTTCCTTACATTTCTCGGGAAATACGATCTCCTTAAGATTAAGCAGTCTTGCCGCTGCCGAATCCTTTAAGGATATATAAGAGTCTTCGCCGCTGAAAGTAAGCTTTTCAAGATTGGTGAGATTCTCAAGCGCACCTGCATCGATCTCAACAGATCCCGGGAACTCAAGAGTTTTCAGGTCTGCCTGTCTGAAAGCATCGCTTACCACATGAAGATCCTTGCTTTTGATTATGACCTCTTTGGTATATTTCGACTGTTCATCGCTTTCCTTCTCCTGAAGTTCATAGAATTCTTTTCCACGCCAGGGAATATAATCAAATATTAAGCCATCGACCTGTTTTACGTAGTACAGCATATCATTTTTGGTAAATAGCGTAGCGCTTTCGGGGATGACTACCTTTGCACCCAGCGGCTTGTATTCCAAAAGGGCATTATTCACGGGATAGCCTCTGAATTCCGTAGGGACTTCATCTGTAGGATCGGGCATATATATGATATCAAGTGAAACCTTATGATCGTTTTTATCTATTTTCGCCTCATAGGTATAGCCTGTCTTCTGATCCGTCATCATAAACGGCTTGAATATATCATTAGATTCGACCGCAGAACAGGAGTAATTGAAGAACAACAGATCATCACTGTTTACAAATTGCTCCCACGACTGAAAGTAATATGAGTAAGACCTGTTGATATCACTTTTTTCATAGTAACAATTTGAAGTCAGTTCGTCATTCATAAACAATTCGCTGCTTACAAAAGGAACATCTTTAAGGCCTGTTATCTGCATAGGCATATGATCGATATTGAAAACGCCTTCAGGCAGCACCTCAACACTTTTCGGTATATTTATACTGTTGATCACAAAATCATAGAAAGCATAAGGCGCTATAACATCGATAGTATCGGGGAGCCTGATATTTACAAGCTGTTCCGAATAGGATTGGCAGTAAGAATCTTTCTTTATTTCTCTGACAGGATAGCCTGCGATATATGCAGGGATATCAAAATCAATTCCTGCATAATCTACCATTGATGTCACAGACCACCATTTATCGGTTTTATCCTCGGTATTTTTTTCAAGGTCATACATGACAACATGGTTATATTCCGCTTCCCATTGTCCGTCTCTTATTTCCTGACCGTAGAAATCTATCACATCCTCAGTGAATCCCTCTCTCTTGTGATAATGTTTGTAAGGACAGATCTCGAGACTCAGTTTAGCATTGCAGTCAAGACAGCCTTCACCTATCTGTATCTCAGGGTATGATACGTTGGTACCCAGAAGTTTAAGATCATATCCGAACTCATCTTCATAGCTGTATTCATATTCTAAGACCGATGAAGGCAGCTTCAGATGAAATTGTCCGCCCCCGTCGCAATCCTCATATATTTTTCCGCCTATCCTTGCAACAGGATAGCCTTCTATTTCAGCAGGGACGAAAATATCGCTTGGGAAATCCCCATTATATTTCAGAAGTTCCACACATTTTCCGTCGTACACGCCCTCTATGCCGTCAAGGATACGATATTCCCATTCACTCTCAGAAGCCGGCCATTCATGCCAGACTTTATCCTTTTCGGGATAATACACACTTACCTTGCCCGACGGTCTTACAACAGTGACAGAATCGCATGAAGACATATACGCAAGATACTCTTCATTTTCCACTTCAATTGAATCGGGGATGTGGATGGTTATATCGCCTTCCGTTTCCTTAGGAAGGAAATCCCACATATCTATATCTATAACCGGTTTTCCTTCTATCTCCTCAGGAACATATATATCGTCGCTGCTGCCAAAATATACAAGGTCACGGACTACCATGTTTCCTGTTGAGTCATAGTAATTTGTGAATCGCCAGTCATTATACAGGTCGTCATCAGATGAATAGGCAGCAAGTGGGCAGGCCTGTACTGCCAATGCAGCCGCAGATATCAGTGATAATACTTTTTGTTTGATCCTCATAAATGTCCCCCCTGATCGTCAGCAATGTCCTGCTGAACAGAAATTATCAGCACAAACACCAAAAGGCGCTGATTTACAAGCGCCTGAATCCGATATTCTTCCTTCTGCCTGCACATACGGCAAAGCAGCATTTTCCTTTT
>CADBAC010000220.1 GCA_902792495.1 Ruminococcus flavefaciens
GCCGAAGAAAAGATCAGCCTCTCTCTTTCTGCGGTTTCTCAGGCCTGTTTCGTACATACTTCCGGGAAGGATGTACCACTCAAGATACTGAGCATAGGCTTCTTCCTTTGAAAGTGTGCCCTGAAGATAATACTTCAGCGGACAGGCATTTACGTTTCCGTGATTATAAGCGGCACTGATAAGAGCGTCAAACTGATTCTGCTCCATAGACAGGCCTGCGCAGTTTGATCTTACCATATCAACGAAATACTGCATAAGGTCGTGGCAGATCTCTCTTGCCTCTTCCTCGGTGACAGTATGTCCGCCTTTCTGAAGCTGATAAGAGCCGTTGGTAGGGTGGTCGAATGGACATTTAGTACCATATCCGATAGTCCACTGTGTATTATCCCAGCGGCACTCGGACGAAAAGCCTTCCAGTTCTTTTATGAGATCGTATGTACTGTCAGTCGGTTCCATAACGCTTACGTCAGCAGCGGCATAAGCATTCAGTTCCGTATCGGGAACGTACACACCGCCTGCGAAAATAAGTGCGGATGCGCTGAGTGTACCCAATACTTTTTTGATATTCATTCTATCTCCTCCTTATGAGACGGAAAGGGCTTACGGCGATCCCGCATAAAGCGGTACTGCCTTAAAAACTTACTGAGATTATAACACATCGTGTCCGCAAAAGTAAAGCTTTCCGGATTTTTGTCATAATTTATCGGTCGATTTCACCATTTTTTTCGACGCTTTGCAAAATTATTGGTAAAAATCAGAAATCAGCAGTAACCATATATTGCGATGAGCAGTAAGTTAAACCAAAATTTTCTTATGATAACATCATTTACAATAAGACATATCGTGCTATTTTTAGTGCATATTGAATAATTTCTATTGACTAATGGTTATTGCAATGTTAGAATAAGTATATACAAATAAGCGATCCAAGGCAGACCGCACAGGCTTTTTTCTATCCGGAAGGCATAGGCGATACACCTGTTCCGGAGCATTTATTTTGGAGGATGATCTTATGAAAACACACCAACGAAGAGCAGCAGCTGCTCTCACGGCAGCAGCCATGTCACTGTGTACTGTTCCTGGCGGCTATTACGCCCGGGCAGCTGACGAATACGCAGTCCGTGACCCCTTTTTCAACTACAATAAGGGCTACAACTACTATGAATCCGAGCATTTCCAGTTCATATGGGGCAACAGCGGCGACTCCGCAAAAGTCAACACCGCTTTCCTTGAGGGCAATGCAAAGAATATGGAGGCCTGCTGGCACGTCTACATGGACGAACTCGGCATGGCTCCCCCGTGTGAATCTGTGGAAAGCTATCTCAGAGACGGCAAGAAGTACAAGACCAACATCTACATCTCAGGCACATGTCTGGAAGGTATGGCCGACGACTGGGCATATATGTCATGGGACAGCGGCGGATTCGCTTATATGTTCTGCTGTGTGGACTCCATGCGCTATGATCCCCCGTCATGGGTTTTCCCTCATGAGTTCGGCCACGTAATGACTGCCCATCAGCTGGGCTGGAACAGCAATAAATACTCCTACGCATGGTGGGAGGCCCTCGGAAACTGGTTCCGTGAGCAGTATCTCTACAGCGATTATTCCACCGACGATACAGGCCACGGCACCGACTTTTTCGAGACATACCTGAAAAATCTCAGCTTCACTTTCCCTCTCGGCAGAGATTACTACGCAGCATGGCCGTTTCTCCAGTACCTGACGGAGAACCCCGAAAACCTCGAAGGCTACGGCAGTGAATTCGTGAAAACCATGCTTCAGCAGGGCGAGAAAGACGAATTTCCCTTCGATCAGGTCGAACGTCTTGCCCCTGCGGATATAAAAGATACTCTCGGCTATTTCGCCGCTCATATGGCAGGCCTCGACTTTAAAAAGGGCGATTCCTACCGTGCAAGGCTGAATGAACTTCTCGCACAGGGCGACTGGAACCGGCAGCAGATCTACACAATGCCCGAGAAGATAGCCACTCCCGACGGCAAGGGTGCGAAATACCGTGTTCCGACGGAACGTGCCCCTCAGTTTGCGGGACTGAATATCATCCCTGTGGAGATAAACGGCAGCTTCACTGTTAAGCTTTCCCCCGAGACCAATGCAAACGGCGCTGACTGGAGGGCTTGCGTAGTTCAGCAGACCGCTGACGGTAAGTGCACCTACTCCCCTCTTTTCGGACCTGACGAGACTGTGACAGTTGAACCTGTCAGCGGTGCAGATGCCTATATTTCGGTAATTGCTACTCCCGATATGGACACCGTAAAAAAGTATGGTCTCCCGGGCATTTACGACGACAAGGCCATGTTCTCCGAGAGCAATGTGCCTTTCGCAAGCAAGACTCAGTACCCTTACTCCCTGATCTTCGATGAAGGCAAGGACAACACAAGCGTTTCAATAAAGGCAAGAAAAGTTTCCACTAACAGCAATGACCCGTGGCAGCGTGCAACTTACGCTCCTCATCCAAACGGCGGCGGTCTTGTGGCAAGCACTGCAAAAGTTGACGCTACAGTTTATGTCGGCCCTGACGTTGTGGTCAAAGGAAATGCCACTGTCAAGGGAAATGTTAAACTTCTCGGCCACGCTGTTGTGGAGGGAAGTGCTGTGGTATCCGACAACGCTGTTATCGCAGGCTACGGAATGGTTGCTGAAAATGCCTCTGTTTCGGGCAACGCAAGAGTTGACGACTGCGGACTGGTAATGGGCAGAGCTAAGATAAGCGGCAACGCTAAAGTCATCGAAAGCGCCTGCGTTTATGACGATGTGACTATGACCGATAATTCCGTGGCAAAGGGCATAGCTTTTGCAATGGCTAAGGGCAAGCTTTCGGGTCAGGGAATCATCGACGGCGACTACTACGACGACAGCGGCAAGTCAATATCAAAGGGCACTTCCTACGGCTGGACCAGTGCACAGTCCTACGCTGACAGCCGTCCGTACACAGATAAACTTATGTATGCTTACGATTTCGACTCTGACAGCACTCTCTCGTTCACCGACAGGTATACCTCCACTTACGGAGTGAATAACGGCGCTGAATGGGAAAATGAGCGCACATCTGCAAAGGGAGTTCTCACTTTCAGCGGCGGAAACTATGCTGATATCGACAAGGGCGTACTCTATTCTGACAGCGAGGAGATACAGATAGCTTTCCTTGACCGTGACGGTTCGGGAAAAACTCAGGAACTTCTGATGCTGGGCGATGAAAAGTCCCACATCTCCGTAACTCTCACAGGCAATAATATCACCGCCGAATTTGCGCTTGACGGACAGGAGACAAGTTCCGTCACCGCTGAAAAGGCATATAATCTGGGAGAATGGACCACTCTCAGGCTCATCACCGACAACGGAAAGGCTCAGCTCATCGTCAACGGCAATAAAGCGGCAGAGGGAGATATTCCTGTTTCTCCGAAAGATGTGGCTGACGCTGTGGACTACGGCGAAGGCGTGTACCGTATAGGCAGCGGCTTCAACGGCTCAGTGGACTTTATCCGCTTCTTCAGCGGCGAGACCGATGCTCCATCCGAGACATATTCCGGCAAAGAGGATGTCAGCGTGCAGCAGCCTCCCGAAACTCCAACAGAAATACTCTGGGGCGACTCCAACTGCGACGGCATCGTGGATATTTCCGACGCTATCATGATAATGCAGTCACTGTCAAATCCTGCACGTTACGGCCTCGGCAAACCCGACGGCATTACCGCTCAGGGTCAGATCAACGGAGATGTGTCCAATAACGGCGACGGCATCACCAACGCAGACGCTGCGGCTATCCAGAAGTTAATGCACCGGCTGATCCCCGAACTCCCCGAATCTTATAGCAAATAACCTGTAAAAAAAGGTCGCTATAACT
>CADBAC010000221.1 GCA_902792495.1 Ruminococcus flavefaciens
GATGTAGAATCAGGCAGAAAGTACAAGATCGAGATAAAGAAAGATCCTTTAAATGCTACTGATGAACTGGTCCTCAGATTCAGCAGCAGTGATGAGTCAGTTGCTACAGTTGATGAAAACGGCGTAGTTACAGCTCATAAGCCGGGTCAGGCTATCATATCTGTTGTTGCTGACGCAGTTATACCGGTAGTAAATGACAAGGCATTAGAAACGTATACTGTACTTATTCTTGATACATCAGGAAGTATGTACGGTGAGCCTATAAAGGCACAGAGAGAAGCAGCAAATAAGTTCTGTCAGGATACTATCGGCAACGATAAGAATTCCAACCATAAGTTTGCTGTGATCACACTTGACAGTGAGACAGAGGTACTTACCAACTTCACAAATGATCTTACCAAGCTCAAGGCAGCTATTGATCAAACAACTGATAACGGAAGTACAAACTACTCCGACGCACTCAGAAAAGCAGCTGAGCTTCTCAGTAAGGTCAGCGCAGATGCAGTAAGAAACATCGTTATCTGTTCGGATGGAAACCCTTACGGCGGTGAGCAGTCAACAACAGGCAAGTACACATTTGATGAATATTACGACTATGCATATGCAAACGCTGCATACGCAATAGCAGAGGATATCAAGAAGGATTACGAGATATACACACTCGGTTTCTTCCACTCACTTTCGGGTGATGATCTTGCTTTCGGAAGAAAGTACCTCAAAGATATCGCAAGCTATGACTCAAACTATGCAGAAGTAAACAAGGCTGATGATCTCCAGCAGGTATTTGCTGACGTTGCAGGCAACGCAGTAAGCTACAAGAAGGTATCAAGCGTTACCAAGGATGTAGAGATCAATGTAACTGAGAGCAAGCCTGTAAAGGCAGAGGCAAAGACCGCTGCTAAGGCTAACGATCAGGATTCACCAAAGACAGGTGACAGCAACCACAACGTTATGTTAATTTCAATTATCTTTATTGCTCTGGCAGGTGCAGCAGTATCAGCCAAGGCAAAAAGAACTGACAAATAACTCTCTCTTTGATTTACCCTGCCGTAAACGGCAGGGACTTTTTTTCAACTGTAAAAAGTTATATTTGTCTAATAGTGATAATATATTATATATTATAATTGTATACTATATTATGGCCATTAATATAGGCGGTAAACAGTCAAAATGCATAAATTCAGGGTTGACGATTTGCAAGAGTTAACAATTCTTTAAAATATAAGAAAAAATTACGCTTATATGTTGCAATTTCAAAGTAAGTGTGATATAATATTTGTATAAGTTTAACAATCTACAGCGATGGCACATCATTGCTGTGATTTGTGCTGTCTTTAGATTTGAAATTTGTAGAATAATCGGGCTTTGTAAAGATCATTTTTACTGCTGGTATATAAGTTGGTGATTATTGATAAAAAACGGCTGATTATTTATGTCAAAAAAACGATTGAAAAGTAACGATTAAAATGTTATAATTGTTATTATTAAGGCAGTGAGAAACGATCATTCAAGTAAATAATTATGGAGGTGGTTTTATGAAGAGTTATTCCTATATCGCCCAGGACGCAAGGCATAAAAATGTCAAGGGCGTTATCAATGCCGAAAACGAGCAGGAATTCATGCAGAAAATCAAGGAAAAGGGTCTGCTCGTAAAGGACTATTCTGAAAGCGCTTCAGGAGACGGAAAATCGTTGTACAAGTTTAACACTAAGGAGCTTGCATTCTGCTGCAGACAGCTGAGTGCGATGCTTACTTCGGGACTCACTCTTGTAAAAGCGATCGACATTCTGACAAAAGAGCAGGAAAATGAAAAAGCCAGAGCTATATGGCAGGATGTCTACGAAAACGTGCAGAAGGGTGAATCCTTCTCATCAACTCTTGAGATGCATTCGGGTTCTTTCCCCGACTTCCTCATCTCAATGGTCGGCGCAGGTGAATCGAGCGGTTCGCTGGATATCATCATGCAGAGAATGTCCGATCACTACGCTAAGGAAAACAAACTGAAGAATACAGTTCGAGGAGCTATGGTTTATCCTATGATACTCCTTGGCCTCTGTATCGTAATCGTTCTCTTCCTGTTTATCAAGATCATGCCGGCATTCATAGCAATGTACGATGATCCATCAAAAATGCCTTTCCTTACTAAGGTAATGCAGGCTATAAGTGACTTCCTCATCCACCGCTGGTACATACTCGTTGCTATTATAGTAGGTATAGTATTTGCTGTAAGATATGCACTTAAAGTACCTGACCTGAGACTGAAGTTCGACAGATTGCTTATCAAGGGCCCCGGTTTTGGTCCTCTCATCACAAAGATCTACACAGGACGTTTCGGACGTACTCTCTCAAACCTTTACTCAAGCGGTATCCCGATGGTTGAATGTCTCGAAAAGGCATCACGTATCCTCGGAAACAGCTACGTTGATCAGAAGTTTGAAGGCGTTATCGACGAAGTAAAACAGGGTGAATCCCTCTCAGCTGCTATCACAAGAACAGAGATATTTGAGCCTATGTTCTGCTCAGTTATCTACGTCGGTGAGGAAGCTGGTGCTCTGGATACTATCCTTGAAAAGACTGCTGACTACTACGAGGAAGAATCTGACTCAGCTGTACAGAGACTCGTAAGCATGGTAGAGCCTGTACTCATCATCTTCATGGGCGTTATCATCGCTATGGTAGTTATCGGTATCTACCCTGCACTCTACGGTTCCTTCGAGAGCCTCGAAAACGAATAATATGGAAAGGTGGAAAGAATAAATGCTTTCATTTGATATAACCGATAGAAATATACGTGTAGTTAAGGGCACGGAGGCAAGCGGAAAGATCAAGATCAGTTCCGCTGCAACGATCAACGTTGAAGAAGGTCTTATCGTTAACGGTCACGTTAGAGATGTTCCAAACGTTGCAACACTTATTAATAATGTTCGTAAGATGAACAAGATGCCTGATAAAGAGGCAATCGTTTCGATCTCATCCAACCTTACAATATTTAAGGAAATGATCGTTCCAAAGGTAAAGGGCCAGGAGCTTCAGAAAGTCGTAAGACTTCAGATGCAGCAGGAACTCAACCTCGATGATTCCTACAGCGTTTCCTACATCGTAGTTGGTGATGCAGGTCCTGAGGCAAGCGAGCCTTCATACAAGATCCTCGCTACAGCTTGCCCTTATGAGATCGTTAACAGCTACAGAGAAGTATTCAAGCTTCTCGGCATCAACCTCACATCAGTAATGATCGGCTGTAACTGTATTACAAAGGTTCTTCTGGCTGATACAAAGATCAAGTCAAAGATGCCTCTGCTTGCAGTTCAGATAGATAACAACTTTATCTCACTTAACCTCTATGAGCAGGGACAGCTCTCATTCTCACGTTTCGCTTCCATCGACGCTGCTGACTATGGTTACTCAGATGACTATGTATTTGAAGCTGTAAACGAGAATATCTTCCGTATGCTCCAGTTCCACAGAAGCCGTAACACAGGTGAGGCTATTGAGAACGTTATCTTCTACGGAGATACACATGAGTATGTAAGACTTACAGACGAACTTGAAAAGCTCGATCTGAAAACAAGCCTTATCAATGTTCCTCCACAGATCCACGGACACGAAAATCTCGAATTCTCACTCTATGCAAACGCTATCGGCGCTATGTTCAAGAGAAATAAGGATATCGAGAAGATCAACCTCCTCGAGACAGATCTTGGTACAACTATCAAGCACAAGGTAAGAGATGACAACGCAGGCAACTACGCTATCATCGGTGCTCTCGTTGGTTCTATCCTTATCGCAGGCGGCGCTTATGCTGTCCAGTCTATCAGAAACAAGTCTGTAGAAAATGACATCGTTGAGATCCAGGAGTATATCNATCTCCTCGTACTCAGAGATAAGGCAAGAGCATACTACGACAAGATGAACAACACCCATGATGCTTACTTATCACAGGCAGTTATCGACGGCGACAAGTATGACCTTCTTGAATCAACACTTGCAGAGACAGCAGAGCAGTATGAGATCGAGAACTATAAGATAAAGTCTCCTCAGTATGCTGATGGTATACTTAAATTCGTTGTTGAGTGCGATGCAGTTGATGAGCAGATGGCTCAGAAGCTTCCGGCTGATTATGTTGAGAATCTTCTCAAGAATAAGGATGTATTCCAGGCTGCCGGATACGGCGGATACAATCTTAAGCTTGATCAGGTGAAGATCAGCGACAGCGAAGTAGAGGCACATACTAAGGTTACATTTGATGTAAGTATGGGCCTTACTCCGAATGAAAGCGCATATCATCCTGAAAGCGAAAATAGTACAGAGGAGGAAGCTGAATAATGAAACTTGCATACAGAGAAAAGATCATATTAGCAGTATTTTTAGCAATTGCAATACTTTTCGTAGGTTTTCTGTGGCTGGTTAAGCCAAAGACCAAGAAACTCAATGACAACAAGATGAAGCTTGAAGATCTTCAGGAAGAAAAAGAAGAGATCGACAGAAAGATCGCTCAGATCAAGCCGCTTCAGGATAAGATCTCTGAGATCTACAACGACACAAATAAGATAACAGAAATTTTCGTACCTATCAATGACGTAAATCATCCTATCAAGCTTGATAAGGTACTTCAGCAGTTCGCAGACGAAAATAACTGTTATCATATTTGTGTCATCGTAGATCACTTTGATCTTTTCCTGAAGAGGTTTGA
>CADBAC010000222.1 GCA_902792495.1 Ruminococcus flavefaciens
ACCATAGGTTTAGCTATTATCAGAGCATCAGGCAGGATGATAGGTCTGTGGCAGCGCAGTACAATGCAGGAATCCATCTCCGCACCGCAGGTTGGCGGTATCGTGAAGCTGACAGGATTTATCCTTAAAACATCACTTATCATAGAGCTGATAGGTGCGGCTTTGCTTGCACCTGTTTTCTGCAATGATTTTGGTATTGCAAAGGGGCTGTGGTATTCTTTATTTCACAGCATATCGGCTTTTTGCAATGCAGGCTTTGATCTGTTCGGCATAAGAGAACCGTTCTCATCGCTGACCTTTTACCACAGCAACATCTATCTCAATATCATCATTATGATGCTTATCATCACAGGAGGTATCGGGTTTCTTGTCTGGGGTGATATCGGAACACATAAGTACAGGATCAGGCGCTTCTCACTGCAAAGCAAGGTCGTACTGATGACATCTGCTGTCCTGATCGTTCTGCCTGCGCTGTATTTCTTCTTTTATGAATATGACCGTGAGAGTATCCATGACCGGACGATCCATTCACTGTTTCAGTCTGTCACTACACGAACCGCCGGCTTTAACACAACTAATCTCGCTGCTATGGACGAATCGGGTACAGCTATTATGATCATTCTTATGCTTATAGGCGGCTCTCCCGGTTCCACCGCAGGCGGTATGAAAACAGCGACTTTTGCTGTTCTGTTTCTTTCTGCGATAACAGTATTCAGCCGTAGAAATGATGTGCAGTGCTTCAAAAGAAGAATATCCGATGAAGCAGTCCGCAGTGCAGGCGCTGTTTTGTTTATGTATCTTGTATTGTTCTTTACAAGCGGTATCATTATCAGCAGAGTGGAAGATCTTCCGCTGCTGACCTGTCTGTTTGAAACGTGCTCAGCTATCGGTACTGTAGGGCTGACACTTGGCATTACAAGCAGTCTGTCTGCTGTATCCCGTGTGATACTGATGATACTGATGTTTTTCGGGAGAGTTGGAGGACTGACACTTATTTATGCTGCTCTGCCATCAGCAGACAGTCAGAATTCACGCTTACCGCTTGAAAAAATATCCGTAGGATAAGGAGTCTTATATATGAAAACAGTTTTAATTATCGGAGTAGGACAATTCGGCAGTCATATTGCCAGACGCATGGAGGAGCTGCGGTGTGAAGTCATGGCAGTAGATGAAAATGAGGAGCGTATCAACGAGATCCTGCCCTATGTAACCAACGCAAGGATCGGTGACAGCACCAATGAGGAATTTCTCCGTTCGCTTGGTGTAGGAAACTATGATGTTTGTATCGTTGCCCTCGGAAGCCTGTTTCAGTCCTCTCTGGAAACAACATCTTTGCTCAAGGAGCTGGGGGCAAAGAAGGTCATATCCCGTGCGACAAATGATGTACAAATGAAATTCCTGCTTAAAAACGGAGCCGATGAGGTTGTCTATCCTGAGATGCAGATGGCACTTCGCATCGCTACAAAATATGCTTCAGACAGCATTCTTGATTTTATTCATCTGGATAACAATTACTCGATCTATGAACTGAAAGTGCCGAAGGACTGGTTCGGAAAGTCGCTTTCACAGATCGATATACGAAAGAAATTCAAGATCAATATTCTGACGATCAAACGTGGAGCAGAGGTATTTATCCCTGCACCGGACACCGTAATAAAAACTGATGACATTGCATTTGTCATAGGTGAGGTTCGGGATATCCAGAAATGTTTCAGAATTTAGGAGATGATCGTGTGAGAGATATTCTGCTTGCACTGTCTGTAGGAGCAATGTTTCTCTACGGCTTTTACATTATGAAAAAAGTTGATGAATTCCTTGAGGAGATACAAAAGAACAGCAGCCCTGAACAAGAAGCATCAAAAGACGCTATTGACGAACACAAAAGTGATATGTTATAATAACAAGGGTGATCCTTATGACTGCTGACTCTATCAAAAAATCTAAATCATTGTCTGTGTTCAAAGACTCCGCCGTATGTCTTGTGGTGCTGACCGCTGCAACCCTTGCCGGGTATGCTTTCAAAGCCTTTCAACTTGCCGATGCGGATATCATTATGCTGTATATCATCGCTGTACTTGTGATATCCATTTTCACGTCTAAGATACAATTTTGTCTGATCTCATCGGTAGTGGGCGTTGTGCTTTTTAACTACTTCTTCACCTATCCTGAGTTTTCTCTTTCAGCTCACGATGCAGGCTATCCTGTCACATTTGTGACAATGTTTATTACAGCGTTCATAGCCGGAACGCTTGCCAATAAGCTCAAACGCAATACCCTGATTGCCGAGCAGAATGCCCGTGAAAAGGAGGAGGCAGCACTTCTGGCGCAGAATGAACAGCTTAGAGCTAATATGCTCCGTTCCATATCCCATGACCTCAGAACACCGCTGACTTCCATATCAGGCAATGCCAGTACGCTACTGTCAGGCGGCGATACGCTTGATGAATCAGCACGTCAGCAGATATACACGGATATTTATTCCGAATCTATGTGGCTTATCGGAATGGTGGAAAATCTCTTATATGCCACACGAATTGAGGACGGCAGAATGCAGCTCAATATCTCGGTAGAGATACTTGATGACATCGTGCAGGAGGCTGTCAGACACACCGAACGCACTCACTCAAAGCGAAATATCATAGTAGATATGCTTGACGAGATAATCCCTGTCATGGCAGATGCGAACCTTATCGTTCAGGTCATAGTCAATCTTATGGATAATGCAGTCAAGTACAGTGATGATGATTCTGATGTAACTGTCAGTGTGCGCCGTGAACATGCGTATGCTGTGATATCCGTGTCCGATCACGGCACAGGTATCTCCGATGAAGAAAAGGAAAAGGTATTTGATATGTTCTATACGGGCGGAAGCCGTTCCTCAGACAGCAGAAGAAGTCTTGGGCTGGGACTTGCACTTTGCAGGTCAATTATTACTTCACACGGCGGTATTATATCTGTCAGCGACAACATACCAAACGGTACAGTTGTCAGCTTTACTCTGCCAATAGGAGAGGTCGATCTGAATGAATGAATATCTTGTTCTGGTGGTGGAGGATGACAAGCCTATCAGAAATCTTATAACAACCACTCTTAAAATGAATGATTATCGCTTTATCACCGCCGTCAGGGGCAGAGAAGCGGTCATGCTCAGCGCTTCGCATAAACCTGACATCATCATACTTGACCTTGGACTGCCCGACATTGATGGCGTTGAGGTCATAGAGCATATACGCACTTGGAGCGATGTTCCTATCATCATAGTCAGTGCAAGGAGCGAGGACAGGGATAAGATAACAGCACTTGACACTTGACAAAGGTGCAGATGATTACCTGACAAAACCTTTCTCTGTCGATGAGCTTCTCGCAAGGCTCAGGGTGATACAAAGGCGGCTTATGAAGTCCGAAAATATCTCGGTCACGGAGTTTGTCAACGGCAGATTGCGGATAGACTATGTTTCGGGCTGTGTTCACCTTGATGATGAAGAACTTCACCTGACACCGATAGAATACAAGCTGCTTTGCCTGCTTGCCAAGAATGTCGGCAAGGTGCTGACACATAAGTACATTATCCAAAGTGTATGGGGAACTCCTGCGGATAACAGCGAAGCCTCCCTGCGTGTATTTATGGCTACCCTGCGAAAAAAGCTGAGTGACAGCAGTCAGGCGCTGATACAAACACATATCGGTATTGGGTATCGTATGATGAAATTATAGCTTTAGGGAGCAGTACAAAGCAGACACTTTATTTGATGATCTGTATTGCCTTCAATGGCTGCAAAAACAATTGAACTTATTTTTCTAAAGGAAATAAGGGCAATGCCTTCCACTCACGGAGGACATTGCCCTTTTCCTTATGCTGTGATCATATCAGTCCTGAATCTCCTGCATCATAGTCGCACCGCCCTTGAAGCAAATCTTGTAGGCAGCTCTCATTTAAATCATATTTTTTTAGTATTCCTGACTCGATTGATCGTCCGTTCAAATTCACCGCTGTCGAGCCATTCAGCAAGAAAGAACTGTTCAAGCATAGGGACTGTGCAGGAATAAAATCCGACAGTCTGTTCATATAGAGGCAGCAGTTTCTCAGGCAGAAGCATATAGGCAACACGAAGTGAGGGAGCGATAGTCTTTGAGAAGGTGTTGATGTATATGACATGATCGTTTTCCGACTGTGCAAACAATGTCTGCGGTGCTGTTCCGTTCAGAGTGTATTCAGAATCATAGTCATCCTCAATAATGACCGCATTCCTCTGATACGCCCATTCCAGATAGACCTGTCTGCGCTTAGCAGAAGCAGTTACGCCGCTTGGAAAGCTGTTGAAAGGCGTGACATGGAGGATCTCTGCACTTGTTCTGCTGAGTTCATCAGTGCGGATACCCTCTCCGTCCATTTCAAGCATATCACAAACAGCGCCGTTTGCCTTATAGACTGCTTCTATTTTTTCGTAAGAGGGCGATTCCAACGCAACGGTCTTTCCTCTGCCAAGCATCTGGATACAGATCCCGTACAGGTATTCAGCCCCCGAACCAATAATGACCTGTTCTCTGGATACATTGATATTTCTGCATCTTGAAAGATAGCGGCATATCGCATCACGAAGCTGTGAACAACCACCCTTTGGAGATTTCATCAGTATCCGTTCCCCGTAATCAAGGATCACTTTTCTCAGCATTGCTGCTACCGAGGAAAACGGAATATTGTCGTTATGCAGAATATGATCCCTGTCTATTTGAAAGATCGTCTCCTCTGTTGCAGAAACAGGGAAGAAGCTCTCGACAGCGTATTTCACATAGCAACCGCTTCGCAGACGCATTTCACAGAACCCTTCATCGCAAAGCAGTTGATAAGCGTGTTCTATCGTCGGGAGACTGACAAGACAATCTCTTGCAAGCTCTCGTTTTGAGGGGAGTTTTGCACCATGTACAAATGCTCCCGATATGATTCTATTGCGCAGTTCATTGTAGACCTGCATATAAGCCGGCACGCTGCTTTCACGGTCAATTCGGATATGCATTTTCCCCACCTCTTACTTTGATTATACTACTTTCTTAGGCGTTTGGCAATCGTTTGAAAGAAATATTCATAAACTGTAAAATCCTCGGTCAGTTCCGGATGGAAAGCGGTTGCAAGCTGATTATCTTGTCTGACTGCAACGATCCTGTTATCGTGTGAAGCAAGAACTGTGACATTATCACGCACATTCGTTGCATACGGTGCGCGGATAAATGGCATTTCGATTTCTTTCCCTGCAAATATATCGACACAGCGAAAGCTGCCGAGCTGTCTGCCGTAAGCATTCCGATGCACAGATATATCCAATGTTCCAAAGCAAGGAGTACCGCCGCCTGATATTTCTTTTGCAAGAAGGATCATACCGGCACAAGTCCCAAAAACAGGCAAACCATTCTGTATCATTTCCTTTAACGGTTCAAGCAGGTCAAGCTCTGTCAGAAGTTTCCGCATCGCTGTACTTTCACCGCCCGGTAGGATCAGACCGTCAAGCTCCGTCTGAATGTCATGTCTCTTGCGTATCTCCACTGCCTCAGCACCAAGCTGACATACCTTTGCGGAATGCTCTGCAAAAGCTCCCTGTACTGCAAGTACACCTATCCGCATTATTTACCCCTTTCTTCCATAATGAGCTTGATCTCGCTCTCATTGGTACCGACCATAGCTTCACCAAGTCCAGATGAAAGTTCAGCGATCAATTTTGCATCATTATAATTCGTAACAGCCTGTACGATCGCACTCGCACGTTTTACGGGATCGCCGGATTTGAAGATGCCCGATCCAACAAACACACCTTCTGCACCGAGCTGCATCATCAGCGCGGCATCGGCAGGTGTCGCAACACCGCCGGCGGCGAAATTTACGACCGGAAGTCTGCCCGTATCGTGAACCTGTTTCAGCAGCTCATACGGCACTTGAAGTTTCTTTGCTTCTTCATAAAGTTCGTCCTCACTGAGCGATACAGCATGACGGATCTGTGTATTCATCATTCTCATATGACGAACTGCCTGCACGATGTCGCCGGTACCAGGCTCGCCCTTTGTTCTTATCATAGATGCTCCCTCGGCAATACGGCGAAGGGCTTCACCAAGATCTCTGGCACCGCAGACGAACGGCACTTTGAATTTTCGCTTATCCACATGGAAAACATCATCGGCAGGCGAAAGCACCTCGCTTTCATCAATATAGTCGATCTCGATTGCTTCCAGTATTTGTGCTTCAACAAAATGACCGATACGGCACTTCGCCATGACCGGAATAGTCACAGCTTCCTGTATTGAACGGATCATAGCAGGATCGCTCATTCTTGACACGCCGCCGGCAGCCCTGATATCCGCAGGGATACGTTCCAGAGCCATAACTGCACACGCACCTGCTTCCTGTGCGATAACCGCCTGTTCAGGAGTGGTAACATCCATGATCACGCCGCCTTTGAGCATCTGTGCAAGTTCCTTGTTGAGCTGATATCTTTCTTCCATTATGAGTACCTCATTTCTGTTTTTTCTTATTATAGCAAAACTGGTCATATTTGCATATAACCAGTTGCGTTTTATTTTATGGTATCAGATGAAACATAGGAACAATCGAAATCTATGCCACAAAGCGGAATGATATTATCGTTTCATGCCAACAGCTTTACAGCAACGATCATTAAAAAATGACCTCCGGCACAACTATATGCCCTGTTCCTCCGCAGTATTTTGTGGTCGTGTTTATTATTTTCTGTGCTGTTTCGGTCAATAGTTTATCGGGAGTTGCGGCGTTGCCCTGAACGATATCAATCATTTGTATTCCTCCTTTCGTTTATTATCGTAAAACCAACCGTCCAAACATAACCCAAATAATCGTTGTTAAGGTGTTGCTTACGGCACACCATTGTGCAATTCGCTTGCAGACGCATATATCATGCAGTTTTATCTACAGTATGAGGAACTTAAGAGGTTTAATCTTGATAATTTCGATAATTGGGTGAAAACCTTTGCCAGGCCGGAGCGTGTGGCAGAGGTTGATGTAGATACCAGTCACTATCGGTTTGTTACAAGATTTGCCGTTTTCTTCAATC
>CADBAC010000223.1 GCA_902792495.1 Ruminococcus flavefaciens
ATCTTGCACAGAAATCCCTTGACATACGATAGTATGCCTGCGGAATTTCTATACAATCTGACGGAAAAATCTGTCGGCGCATCTTCAGCACAAGCTTTGGGCGGTGTTGCCCTTATCAAATAATGTTTACCTCTAAAGAATAAGTCTTTCCATTTCTCTTGAAAAAACTTTCGGTCAACTGCGATGTTTACACGTAAACGTCAACGCTTATCGGAAGTTTTTTCTTTTTTTTGTATTGATTTCATAGCACTTTGGATGTATAATATAATTAATGTAAAGCCGGTTTTAGCTGTAGAGCAGACATTGATTATATAAATAGATACAAAGGAGATGGATAAATGAAACGTATTTTTAAGCCCCTCGCACTTATGACTGCCTCACTGACTTTGTCTTTGTCTGTGCCTGTTGTAAGTTTCGGATACTCCTCCCACTCTGAATGGAATTTTGTCTATCCATATGAAGATGCTGACCCTTCAATATGGGAATACAAAGTCCTCGACAGTCTGGACGGTGTTTACGATAAGCCATGCATTGAACTGACAAACTATACTTCCAACGATAAAAAGATTGTTGTTCCTTCGGAAATAGACGGACTGCCCGTTGTAAGTATCGGAAAAGGCGCTTTGTCATCTAATCCTTTTCTTGAATATTCCACTTTCTATTTCCCTGACAGTTTGCAGTATTTTGATCCGGGTTTCATGCCTGATGCTAATTCAATTAATATCTACACCGAAAGTGGAGATAATTATCTGTGCTATTCCTATTTTTCTGAAAACTCTGCTGAAAATCCAAAGCATCTCAGACTTCAGCAATGCGGAAACAGAAAAAACATTGTCATCCCCGAAGCGATAGGCAATCTCCCTGTTACCGAATCAAACAGCTATCTGCTGCAATACGCCAACGATGCGGAATCATTGGAACTTCCCGATACCATCCAAAATATTGATGAATATCTGTTAGGTGAATCAACATCTCTGAAAAAGCTGAAATTACCAGCACATATCAATATCCTCCCCTCTTATACGCTAAACACCTGCACTGTACTTGAAGAAGTTATTTTCCCTGAGGATATTAAATTCATCCCTGCCGATGCACTTCCCGAAAAGCCTCTCTTCGATTATCCGAAAGAAAAAGTCGTTGACAATCTTTCAGAAGTTTATATGAGCGACACGGAAGTTTACACATATGATTCAGAAACTGAGTGGTGCTACAGATTATATGCCGACCATTCAACAGTAGAGGTCACCCTTGTGTATGCCCCTGACATTCAGGGGCCGCTTCCTGACGAATATATGGGTTATCCGCTGAAAATCGCACTGTCTCCGACACCTCCCTACGGTATGCCTGTAATGACGATCCCTGAGGGAACTGCCGACTTATCAGGATATGACTATTTCGAGCCGGCAAAGATAAGAACGCTCAATATCAAAAGTAAGCGACTATCTATTTTTCCGCAGGCTTTTTCTCATTCCGCCATATCAGACCTTGAATTTCCCGGAACTGTAAAAGTAGGCGGATCTGCGTTCCAATACTGTGAAAAACTAAAGCGTGTAAGCTTCAGCGGAACCGATCCTATAATCCATCTCGAGTTCGGTGCATTCTGGTATGATGAAGCACTCAAGGAGCTGCTGTTCCCTGATTCTGTCGCTTTTCTTACGATAGAAAATGACGCTTTCTACAGATCGGGCATAGAAAAACTGGATCTGCCCGAAGGCGACGTTACTGTCGGAGATTCTGCTTTTGCTCATTGCAAAGCTTTGAAGTCGATCTCAGTAACCGACAAAGCAACGATCGACAAAAAGGCTTTTGACTCATGCTCTGCTCTTACTGATGCGACTTTCCGAGGTAAAGTAAGTCTCGGCGAAAACGCTTTCAACGACTGCTCATCACTTCAGAATATAAACATCGACCTGTCCGAAGATCTGAACGGCGGAGCTTTCACCAACTGCACCAAGCTTACCAAAATAAACGGAAAGCCTGCTTTTGACAGCAACGGCAATGCTGATGCAGATGTGCTGAAGTTTATTGAAAAGAATTTCGCAAACTCAGACGATAACGGCATCGTCAACGGTTATGTCAGATATATCGTCAAAAAGATCGTTTCCGAGACCATAACCGATGATATGAATGATATGCAGAAAGTTAAAGCTCTCCACGACAAACTTTGCAGTCTCGTCGTTTTCGACGACTCTGATTCCCTCGCACAGGCAAATCATGTTGACGTTTCTGTTTTCCTCAATGATACCAGCGTTTGCGACGGATATGCCCGTGCAATGAATCTTATGCTCCATGAAGCAGGAATAGAATCCTGCTACGTTTACAACCCTGCCCACGCATGGGTGATCGCTAAAGTGGGCGGTCACTATTTCCATGTTGACCCTACATGGGATGATCTTGATGTTACAATATACGATTGGTTCATGCGTTCTGATGATCAGATAGCTATAAACGACGATCATAAGACATGGAATATCTCTGTTCCGTCTTCGCTCCATAGTTTCCAGAAGGATGAACTCCCCGTCTGCTCCGACCATATGGGTGATGTGAACGGAGACAAAATAGTAGACGCAAGAGACGCTTCTGATATTCTCGCAGGATATGCCAAGCTTTCGGTGGACGCCGAATCCGACCTTGATCCAATTCTGGCCGATTATGATTTCAATGGCCATATCGATGCGCTCGATGCCTCAAAGGTTTTGACCGATTATGCCAAAACTTCCGCAGAATAATGATCGGCAAAAAAGTTATACGGTAAAAACAAATACCTCTTGACAAAACGATAAAAATAGTGTAAAATTAAATCGAACTCAATCAAATATAAACACTTTTCTTACGGAGGTATTTTTATGGACTATACTTATAAGACTGAAATGGTTTGCTCACAGGAGATCAATTTCCACATCGAGGGTAATGTTATCACAAATATTTCTTTCTACGGCGGCTGCAACGGTAATCTGAAAGCTATTTCCAAGCTTTGCGATGGTATGACAGTTGAACAGATCGAGGATAAACTCAAGGGCAATCTCTGCGGAAGACGTCCTACTTCATGTGCAGATCAGCTTGCAAAAGCTGTACGTGAAGCTTATGAGGCTCAGAAAAATGCCTGAGAATAAGGATTTCTGCAACTACGATGCTCTGAAGCTGGAGAATCAGCTGTGCTTTCCGCTGTATGCCTGTTCCCGTGAAATAATCAAGAAGTACCGCCCCTTTCTGGACGAGATTGACCTGACATATACTCAGTATATCGCTATGATGGTTTTCTGGGAATCAGGCCGCATAAGCGTCAAGGAACTCGGAAAGAAGCTTTTTCTCGATTCGGGAACTCTCACTCCTGTGCTGAAAAGCCTTGAATCAAAAGGCCTCGTCACCCGAAAAAGAAGCACTGAGGACGAACGTGTACTTATGGTCGAGATCACTGAGCTTGGTCAGCAGCTGAAAGAAAAAGCAGTTACCATCCCCCCTCGTGTCGGAGGATGTATCGCTCTCGAACCTGAGGAAGCTATGACGTTGTACAGATTACTGTACAAGATCCTCAATAAAGATGAATAAAAAAAGCCGTGAAGCTTAACGGCGGTACTGATAAAGAAGATTTGTATGTATTATTGAGGTAGACTTTTTGAAGAAGGATCTTCTCAATCTGTTTCCCAAGACTATTAATTTTGCCCCATAATAGGGCGCACACCAGTAAAGCAAGATTTTTTCAAGTCTTTCAAGTGTGCCCTATTATGGGGCAAAATTCTATTAAAAGTCTTTGGAAGGGGGTTCGGGGTCGACTCCCCACAGTGTGGGGAGGTGTCAGCGCAGCTGACAGAGGGGACGGCCTCCGTCAGAGGGAACCTTTCCTCA
>CADBAC010000224.1 GCA_902792495.1 Ruminococcus flavefaciens
GCCGAGATCATGTCGAAAACGTCAACCACCTCATCGCTGTTGTAGTCCATGTTGATCCTGCTGACAGCATACACGCACACAGGTATGGCAGCAGAGACGATGCCTCCCGTCAGCAGAAGTGATAATAATTTTTTACTATTCATAAATTTCTCCTCATTATTAAACACTGAGCAGTTGATAATCTATCAAATCATGATAACACAAGTATATCATATTCTATTGAAAATTACAATCTTTTTCATCGGGTATTTTACTTTGAGAAAAAAGGTGATATAATTGTTATAGAATAGAAACGGAGGAATGAAAGTGAAAAAGACATCAAAGGAAATGGATATGCTGAGCGGCTCAATGTGCGACAAGATACTGCTTTTTGCTCTGCCTCTTGCGGTAACGGGAATACTTCAGCAGCTGTTCAATGCTGCGGATATTGCCGTTGTCGGAAGATTTGTCGGCAAGAATGCTATGGCGGCTGTAGGAAGCAATTCACCGATAATCGCTCTTATCATCAGCTTGTTCACAGGAATATCCATAGGTGCGAATGTTGTAATTGCTAAATTTATCGGACAGAACAGAAAAGACGGAGTTAAACGTGCGGTACATACGGCTTTGCTTTTTGCATTTCTCAGCGGCATAGTTTTTGCTGTGATATGCCTGCTTCTGTCGAGAAGAATACTGAGCCTTATGTCCATCCCCGAAAATGTATTCGACATGGCGCTGCTTTATTTCCGTGTTTACATTGCAGGAATGCCTGTAATACTGCTTTATGACTTTGCCTCAGCGATATTCAGAAGCAGGGGAAATACCCGTACACCGCTTATCTGCCTTCTTGTTTCGGGAATAATCAATGTTGTGCTGAATCTGTTTTTCGTCATCGTGCTGAAAATGACTGTAAACGGCGTAGCGCTTGCAACCGTGACTGCAAACCTGATTAGCTCTGCGCTGCTGATCTGGTTCCTTGCACATGATGAATCGGAAGTGCATTTCAGTTTCAGAAGTCTTGGCATAGACAGATACACCTTGAAAGAAATGATAAGAATAGGACTTCCTGCGGGAGTTCAGGGCATGGTATTCGCACTGTCGAATATCCTTATCCAGTCATCAATAAACAAGCTTGGTGAGGACGTAATGGCGGCTTCATCGGCGGCATTCAACATCGAGATATTCGCCTACTACATAATAAACGCTTTCGGTCAGGCCTGCACGACTTTTGTGGGACAGAATTACGGTGCCGGCAAACCTGACAGATGCATAAAGGCAACAAGGATAGCATTCATGCTGGATATGGTCTTCACAGTTTTCCTTTCGGGACTGATACTTCTTCTCGGAAAACATCTTCTCGGTATTTTCAATGACGACCCTGTTGTAATTGAAACGGGAATGATAAGACTGAAATACATACTTCTTGCTGAGGGAGTCAACGTTGTTATCGAGATATGCTCGGGATGCATGAGAGGTTACGGACGTTCGATGGTGCCTGCAATTCTCTGCATGGGCGGTATCTGCGGAGTGAGGATAAGCTGGGTCTATACAGCTTTCAGAATGAAGAGCACATTCCCTGTACTGCTGACAGCCTATCCGCTCAGCTGGGTGATAACTGCGATAGCGCTGGCAATTGCGTATTTCTACATGAAAAATCACAGCATGAAGGACTTCTTCTCAGGCAATAAGGACAACGGATACAAAGGAGCTGAAAATGACTAAAATTGATCTTATTACGGGAATTCTCGGTTCGGGTAAGACCACTTTCATAAAAAAGTATGCATCATACCTCATCAAGAAAGGCGAAAGAATAGCAATACTTGAAAATGATTTCGGAGCTGTAAACGTTGATATGATGATATTGCAGGATCTGAAATGCGATAACTGCACTATTGAGATGATAATGGGCGGCGGAGATCATGACTGCCACAGAAGGCGCTTCAAAACTCAGCGGATATCGCTCGGTATGCAGAATTATGACAGAGTTATAGTCGAACCGTCGGGCATTTTCGATATGGACGAATTCTTCGATCTGCTGTATGAGTCACCGCTTGACAGATGGTTCACGGTTGGAAGTGTTATTGGTATCACTGATGCAGAGATGGATGATGTGCTGTCAGATCAGATGGAGTATCTGCTTGCTTCTGAGTCAGCCTGCTGCGGAAAGCTTCTTCTCAGCAAAACAGGTGACATGACAGCTTCACAGCTTGATGAAAGGGCAGAGGCGATACTCGGTCATATCAACAGGGCTATGGAGGATATCAAGTGCGACAGAAAGCTGAAAAGAGAGAACATCACTGCAAAGAACTGGGATGACCTTACAGATGCTGACATGGACGCTCTTGAAAATGCAGGCTATGTGGGAGCAAGGTATATCAAGAAATACAGCTCCGATTCCATCAAGAGCAGTGTGCATTACTTCATGAACGTCGATATCCCTGCTGAGAAAATAGAGGAAACTGTGAACGGTATCATCAATGATGTTTCATGCGGTACGATCTTCAGAATAAAGGGTTCACTTCCTACAGAGAACTGCGGATGGCTGAAAATAAATGCCACAAAGGAAAAAACGGAAATATCACCTGTTAAGGAAGGTCAGGCCGTCCTTATTGCAATAGGCGATGACATGGACAGGGAAAAGATAGACAGCTATCTGAAAAAATACAACCGAAACAGTGAATATGTGTCAATATGAAAAAGAGCCCTTCCGGGCTCTTTTTGTTGCATATGTACAATGCGGATATGGTGAAATTGTAAGTAATCACAAAGATGAAATGATAATCGTCTTTTTCACGGGGGAAAATTCACTTCTTAGTACAAACTCAAATTTACTTTTAAGGAGAATTTATATGAAAAAGGTATTATCTACAGCACTTGCCCTGACATTTTTATTGTCCATAACATCATGCGCAGAAAAAGAAGTATCATCATCCGAAACAGTATCTGAAAGTTCCTCTGAGTCTCAGACAGTAACGGAAGCTTCTGAAACCGAAGAGGACAAAGAAGAAACTGCCGAAGCTGAGTCAGGCGAAAAATACAAGAAGTATGCGTCAATGTCAGCAGAGGAGATAGCGGCATCCCTTACCCTTGAGCAGAAAGTGGGACAGATGCTTCTGCCTGCTGTGTACTGGCTTGAGGACGGCATGATGGAAAAATACGATTTCGGAAGTGTTCTTTCAACAGCCGATCTTCTGACAAGCGACGACTGGTGCGAGCTCATTGACTGGCTTCAGCACGAAGCTACCGCATCCGAAGCAGGCATTCCGTTCATATATGGACAGGACGATGTTCACGGCGTGAACTACGCTCTGAATACGGTTCTCTTTCCGCACAATATAGGACTTGGTGCAGCAAATGACGAGGAACTCATGTATCAGGTGGGACTTATAACCGCTGACGAAGCAAAAATATGCCATATGCTCTGGAACTATTCGCCTGTACTTGCTCAGTCAGTCGATCCTCGCTGGGGACGTACCTATGAGAGCTTCGGTTCTGATCTTGACACTATTCAGACTCTTTCAACAGCCTACACAAAGGGACTTGTTGACGGTGGAATGATCGCCTGTGCAAAGCATTTCTTCGCAGAGGGAAATGTAGGCTACGGAACAGGCGAAAAGACGGAGCATGATATGCTCATTGACCGTGGTGACTCGGTTCTTACTGATGAGGAGATAGAGGCACAGCTGAAACTGTATCAGGCTCAGATAGATGCAGGAGTTCAGACCATCATGATAAGCCATTCATCGCTGAACGGTGTGAAAATGCACGAGAATAAAGAGTACATCATGAAGCTGAAGGACGAAATGGGCTTTGAAGGATTCATCGTCAGCGACTGGAATTCGGTGCAGAACACCTCAGGCGAG
>CADBAC010000225.1 GCA_902792495.1 Ruminococcus flavefaciens
GGCTATTCTCCGAGAATGTTTTTGTAGGGGACGCCGCACTTGACACGTGCCCAGCCCCTTTGTCACTGCGTGACATTTCCCCACACTGTGGGGAATCACTCGGCGTCCCGAAACAGTTTTTTAAACAAGCTAAAAGGAGCTGAAAAGCTCCTTATTCTTCGGTTATATCCTTTTCTATCTCCTCGATAGGAGGTCCGTCCACAGGTTCGATAGGTGTTTCCGCCTCGATATAGCTGACAGCATTTTTCAATGCGTCAACGGAAGCTTTAAGCCTCTCCAGGTCGATTATGCCTGCAACAGAAACGTCGTCACCGCTGCCCTTGCGTGTCATTTCCGGGAGAAACTCAGCAAGCTGACGAGAGCCCTCGATAATGCCGTTTTCGGCAAAGGTGAGCGCAAGACCACGGTAGAAGCCGTGAAGCTGTTCGATAGCCCAGTAGGAATTCTGAACTCCGTCAGTGCCAACGAAAATAGCAGGCGGAATGCAGTCCTTGGGGAAGTATACGAATCTTGCCGACAGCACAGCATCGTCCTGACAGAGGGAAGTTGTGATGTTGTCGAAGCATCTCGGGTCGTCGGGGACGGGGTCGGAAGCGATTCCCGAGCAGTCCACGGTAACGCATTTTCCGTCGCCAATCTGACCGCAGAAAGCGAAATCTTCGGTAGCGGCAATGAAAGCGAGAGTAGTGCCGTAAGCGCTGATATATTCGCCGTTCATGTAGTTCTCACGGTAGAAAGCCAGATTATCGGGGATCTTGTCAAGTTCCTCGGGAGTAAAAGGCTCCTGTTCGTGGTCGGATTCTGTGCGGTTATGCCATCTTGAAACAATGCTTCTCCAGAGCTGATCGAGGATGGCATCACGCTGTTTCGGGTCATCGAGGACAGCTTCGGCGCCTTTGATGCTTTCCATGAATTCGGAAACGCAGTCGAAAGCGCATTCCACAGCAAATCGAGAGCCTCTTTCAGTCCTTAAATAATGGGGACTTCCATGTCCGTCGGCAACAGCGGCAAAGATGAAATCATCGTTGTTAATGGCCATTGAAGCGTCCTGACATACGATATCCTTTTTTATATGATTAGCACCTCTGCTTGTCTGAGCAAAGGAAGAAAATTTTTCCATCAGTTAGTTCCCCTTTTACCAGTCCTCATCATCCCAGTCGGCAGTATTAACGTCGCTGAGTGCCTCGGAGGTCTGTGTCTGCACATCTTCAGCAAGCTGTTTTGAGATCTCAACAGGATCGGTATTACTGTCAACAGTGCTTGAATGGCTGGCAAATACGCTTGTGATAACGCTTGCCTTTTCGATCATCAGTCTGAGCTGATCCTTATTCTTTACGTCGAGGACAGTCTCGATGCTTCCCGAGAAACGTGCGAGAACATCCCTGTCTGCGTCTTCACCGATAGCGAAAGCGATCTTAATTGAACGCTTGAACCAGTTGTTTTCCTTGAGAGTATTCAGCGGGCTTATCCAGTTATCAGTAGGACCGCCGTCACTGAAAAGGAGTATAACAGGCGGATAAGCACCTGCGGTAGTTTTCAGGAATTCGTTGCGTGAGAGCTTCTTATCAAGTTCTTTGCAGGCTGCACCAAGATCTGTAACACCACAGGCTTCAAAAGATTTGAAGCGGTACCCCTCGGGTGAAACAGGCTCAGGCGTGACCCATGAAGCTCCTGTTGAAAATTCGAGAACAGCGATCTTTATCTCTGCGTCATCGCTTTCGTCGCTGATCTCCTGGAGGGTCTGCATGACCTCTTCCAGTGCGGACTCCACCTGTCCGATCTTGCTTCCCTGCATACTGCCTGAAGTGTCGATGACATAAAAGAGTGTCATCACCTTTCTGACAGCGGGAGCGTAGTCATCTAATCCCGGCATATCATTGTACCTCCTGAACTTTTATTCTCTAATAATTGTACTATAAATACATGATTTTGTCAAGGTATCGTACATTAAAAGCAGGGGATGAGATCATGAAGATAAAAAAAGTTTTATCAGACCGAAGGGCGCACACTGTGCGCCCCTACAGATGCTAAACGACATTTGTACAGATCAGAGGACGGTAAATGACCGTCCTTACAAAACATCGTTAACCTCAACAAACAAGAAGTGCCGGCGAGCGAAAGCAGATTATGGTAAACGTACAAAGTAAGCGAGCGAAGCAAGCGAATCGTGGAACGCAAGCGGGGGCGTCCCCGCTTGACTTAATTCGTATGTTATAGTATAATAGAAGTGTCCGATGATTTTCGGAATATGAAAGGAGCAGCAATATAATGAAAAGATACATAAAGACAATGGCAGGCATTATCGCAGTTTCACTCACTTTAACATCACTGTTTTCATGCAGCTCATCAAAAAAAGAGGAAAGTTCAGAAGAAATAGTGACAGAACCTGCTGCAACAGAAGCTCCTACCGAAGCCGAAACGGAAGAATTCCGCAAGGCTGAGGCAAGAGAAGAGATGACAATAACATGGCTCTCAGATTATGACCTTAACCCTGCACGCCACGAGAAGAGAAGTTCCGCCCTTGAGATTTTCGAGGACGTTTTCGGCGGCAAGATAAACTATGTTGCCACCAGCGCAGACGGAAAGTACGACCGCCTTGCAGAAATGCTCAACGCAGGCGAGACTGTGGATATGTTCCCCTATGAACAGGGTGCTTTCCCCGAGGGACTTACCCGTGACCTGTACGCTCCCCTTGACCCTTACTACGAAGAACTGGGCATGGATACAGGTATCTGGGACGATATGCAGGAAGTTATCGATATGTACAGCTATAAGGACGGCCACTACGTTATCCCTTACAGCTTCACAAATCCTGTGGTACTGACATACAGCAGAAAGATAGTTCAGCAGGAAGGCCTCTCCGACCCCTATGAGCTCTACAAGCAGGGCAGCTGGAACTGGGATACTTTCATGGATATGATGCAGACATTCAAGGAGAATACTCCCGACGGCACTACAAGATACGGCATAAGCGGCGAACTCGGAAGAGCTGCACTTGCTTCCTCGGGACATACTGTAGTCAAGAAGGAGAATGGCCGGCTGGTGAATAATATCTCCGACCCTGAGATCGCAAAGGCTGAGCAGATGGTCATTGACATCAGCCAGCAGGGACTTTACCGCAGCAACTGGCTGGAGCATTTTGATACCGACGGAAACATCCTTTTCTATGCAATGGGAACATGGACTCTCGGCGAATCCAACGCTCTCAACGATGACAAGGACCTTATGGTAGTGCCTTTCCCGAAGTCATCAACATCCGACAGATACTACATAAGCTGTGACCACAACGCAAGACTGCTTGCAAGAAATTCCCAGAAGGGCGCAGCTGTGGCTACATATATCAGATGCGAGAGACTTGCTGCAACTGAGGCTACATTTGCCGACGACAAGAAGACAGCAGCTACAACTCCCGTCAAGAGCGCAATGGGCGACGTAAAGAGCGTTATCACTCCCGAACAGTACGATGCACTTCTTGAATTCACAGACCCCACACAGGTGTTCCCGATATTCGATTTCGGCTACGGTATGGGAAATAATATGTACAACTACAAGGGCGAGGGAGTCCTTTACAGCATGGAAAAGAACCTGACGGACGGCTATTATGCATCATGGGATAATGCCTGCGAAGCATGGACAGGTCTGGTTGCAGGCGAGGTCGATAGATTCGCACAGTAAAAAAAGGCGCACATAACTGTGATACTCATACGGCAGTTTTATATGTATTTATCGGGGAAAACCTTTCTGAGGAAAGGTTCTTCCCCGAACCCCTTTCCAAAGACTTTTAATAGAATTTTGCCCCATGATAGGGT
>CADBAC010000226.1 GCA_902792495.1 Ruminococcus flavefaciens
CTTAGAGAACGACCTCCCCGATAATTATTAAGCCGCTGAGTAGGGGCGGATATAATCCGCCCGTGCCTTAAATGTGATTATCCTTTTGGGCGGATAATATCCGCCCCTACAACATATTTTACGTATATTTAAAGGAGTTTTTTACTATGAAGATCAATCTTGCAGTACTTTTCGGCGGAAGAAGCGTCGAGCATGAAGTTTCCGTAATTTCCGCAGTTCAGGCAATGGCAAGCATCAATAAGGAAAAATATAACATCATCCCTGTATATATGACAAAGAAAAGCGAATTCTACACCAGCGAGAAAATGTTTGATATCAACAGCTTCAAGGATATCCCCGCTCTCCTCGCTGAGTCAACAGAATGTGTATTCGTAAGAAGCGAAGGCAAGGTACAGCTGGTTCGCCAGAAGATAAAGAAGTTCGGCTCAAATCTTATTTCTGATGTGGATATCGCATTCCCTATCGTTCACGGTACAAACGTTGAGGACGGCGCTCTCCAGGGCTACCTCCAGACTCTTGACCTGCCATACGTAGGCTGTGACGTTCTTGCATCAGCTGTAGGCATGGACAAATATGTCATGAAGATACTTCTCAAGGAAGCAGGATTCCCTGTGCTTGACTGCTGCCGCTTCTCATCCTATGAGATAGATGATATGGATAATATGATCGCTCAGGTAGAAGCTAAATTCGGCTACCCTGTTATCGTAAAGCCTATCAATCTCGGTTCAAGCGTCGGCATCTCAAAGGCTAAGGACCGTGACGGACTTATCAACTCCATCGAGGAAGCTTTCCAGTTCGCAGACCGCATACTCGTTGAGCCTGCTGTAGTTCAGCTGAAGGAGATCAACTGCTCAGTCGTAGGCGACAGCGAGGAAGCAGAGGCATCTGTATGCGAAGAACCTGTACAGGCAAGCAGCGATGAGATACTCAGCTACGATCAGAAGTACAAGGGCGACGGCGGCAAGAACGGTTCAAAGAGCGGCGGCGGAAGCAAGGGCATGGCTACTCTCAAGAGAAAGATCCCTGCTGAGATAACTCCCGAACAGGATGAATTCATCCGCAAGACCGCAGTTGACGCATTCCGTTACCTGGGCTGCAACGGCGTTACACGTATCGACTTCATGATAGATATGGCTACAGACAAGGTATACATCAACGAGATAAACACTATCCCCGGTTCACTGGCATTCTACCTCTGGGAGCCTAAGGGTGTGAAATATCCCGAACTGCTGGAGCGTCTCATTCAGCTTGCACTGAAGCGCTACAGACAGTCCGAGAAGATAAGCTATACATTTGATACAAATATCCTCTCAATGGGCGGAAGCTTCGGCTCAAAGGGAAGCAAGAGATAAACAGTCCGTCATGATATAGGTGGAGGATATGAGGAGATTCAGTTTCATACCAAAAGCAGAGCTGATGAGCGAGGAATTACAGTACACCAAAAAGCCTTTCGGAAAGAAGGAGTCCCTGCTTATTTTCGGTTTATTTATAGTAGCCGTATTTGCAATGATGTCCATCTTATTACTTACCGGACATTACTGGGTAATCTTTTTCATGCTTGGTCTGATATCTTTATCATTTGGTATCTACTCTTTCAAGTTACAAAGCAGGCTGGGCGATCTGCTATCGATAGCAGTCGGAGTGCTTATGGTCTATTGGACAATAGAACTTGAATTCGGGGATAAAGAACCTGTATTTTTCAGGAATATTGCGGTAATAACTATCGTGATCATCGCAGTATTCCTGATGATCATCCCGCTGGTACGCCGCATCTTCCTTGTGAAGAGAGCGGAAAGATGTACAGTGGATGTCAAAGCCATGCTGAACGACGGTCAGAAAGACATTGATTTCAGCGAAGAGCTGCCAGTGCCGACTGCATATGTAAACAAAGACGGAGAGACAGTTATTAAAAATATTGGCATCGGCACCAAAGGCTATGAGTATATCTACAGCTACAACGGAAACAGATACATCGTAAGAATGGCTCCCTCCAGGAGAGATAAAATGTACAGTCAGCACGGCAGACAACTGAAAATGAAGATAGTCCCCGATGAGCCCGAGAATTATTTCCACACAGGTGTTCTGGGCTATATACCGCTTGGCAGCTTCATTTTCAGAGAGATAGTGTGTGCCGCTGTTGTTGCGTTTCTGATATGGAAATTCTGCATATAACGCCAAAAGGCTTTATATATCATTTATTTCAAAAAAAGGAGTGTTAGCAATGACCGAAAAAGAAAAACAGCAGGCGGGCGAGCTTTTCGACCCGAAAGACCGTGAACTCGTAACAGAGCGTATCAACGCAAACAAGCTCTGTGAAGAGTACAACACCATCACTTACAATGACTTCCAGAAAAGAGAACGTCTCTTCAACAGGATCGTTTCACTCAAGGGCGATAACGTTCTTGCAGAACCCGGATTCAGATGTGATTACGGCTACAACATAATCATCGGAGATAATTTCTTCGCTGAGCGTAACTGTATGATCTACGACAGCGCAGAAGTAGTATTCGGCGATAACGTCTTTATCGGTCCGAACTGCACTATCTATACTATCTCACGTCCTAAGGACGCTGAGCAGAGAAATCAGGGCCTTATGCTGGCTAAGCCAATAAAGATCGGAAGCAACGTTGATATCGGCGCTAATGTTACTATCCTCGGAGGAGTTACTATCGGCGACAATGTTGTTATATCAGCAGGCAAGATCGTCGATAAGGACGTTCCATCTGATTCTGTTTTATAATGCGGTACTGAACAAGTACGTTCCGCATTTTGCCGTAAAAGATATGACATAATATCAAATTAAAGAAAGAAGGCTGACCCATGAATACCCTGCATTTCCGCTATGCAGTAGAGATCGAAAAGACACGTTCCATTACCCAAGCAGCTGAGAATCTTTACATGGCTCAGCCTAACCTCAGTAAAGCTATCAAGGAACTTGAAACTACCCTGGGAATAACCATATTCCGCCGTACATCAAAGGGCGTTATCCCCACGGATCAGGGTATGAAATTCCTCAGCTATGCAAAGCAGATACTCATACAGCTCGACAATATGGAGGCTATACATTCTCCCGACAAGCCGAGAAACAACAAGCTGAGGATATCCGTGCCGAGAGCGGGATATATCTCAAAGGCATTCTCCGAGCATATCGCTACTATGGACGACCCCGACGATATGGAGGTATTCTTCTGTGAGACAAACTCCCTCCGTACCATAGAGAATGTCCGTGAAAACGGCTACGACTTCGGTATAATCCGCTATAATACCGTCCATGAGAAGTATTTCACCGACTTCCTCGCTGAAAAAAATCTGGACGGCAAACTGCTCTGGGAATATGAGATGCTGGCTGTAATGTCTGTCGAGCATCCCTGTGCAGATGCGGAGGTAATCACATATTCCGACCTTTCAAGCGTTTACACTGAGCTTGGACAGGGCGACGAAGCAGTGCCCTATGTATCAGGGGCTATCGAGAAGCTTTACGCTTCAAACCGTCCTGCTGATGTGCCTGTGAAGAAGGTCTACACCTACGACAGAGGAAGCTCTATCGACTTCCTGCTGACCGTGCCCACAGCCTTTATGCTGGATTCGCCCGTACCTGCCAGCCTTTGCGGAAAATACGGCCTTGTGCAGAGGAAATGCGAATTCAAGGACAACAGCTACAAGGACATGATAATCTACGCTTCGGGACACAAGCTTTCGGAAAATGAGCTGAAACTGGTGAACCGCCTCTACGAAGTAAGGAATGAAGCGGCATTCGGAGAGTATAAATAAGCTATTCCGTAACGGAATATGATTATTCCG
>CADBAC010000227.1 GCA_902792495.1 Ruminococcus flavefaciens
ACATGGCAAACACCACTTTTTCTGAGGTGTATGTCTGTCGGGGATCTTTTTGCAAAAAAAGGAAGAACTCTTTCAGATAGTCCTTCCTCTGTCGTATTATATTATCCTGCCGCTGAAATGGTCTATTTCATGCTGGATTATCTGCGCTTCAAAGTCACGGAAGGTCTGCTTCTTTTTCTTGAAGCGGTGGTCGAGATACTCAACGGTGATGAACTTATACCTCTTAACCGGTCTTACTCCGTCAAGCGAAAGGCATCCTTCCTCGGTATCGTAGGTATCCTTCGACTTGTCGGTTATCTTCGGATTTATCATAGCTACGGCTTTTCCGCCGACAGCGGCAACAAGGATGGTCTTGTGTACACCTATCATATTTGCCGCCATTCCCACACATCTGTCCGAATTTGCTGCGAGAGTGTCAAGGAGGTCACGTACCGTCTGCATATCCTCTTTTCCTGCGGGCTCGGATTTTCTGCCGAGAACAAGGGGATCTCTTACAATTTCACGTACCATCAGGCATTCACCTTCATTTCCGCATTGAGGAGCTGAACATACTTGAAGCCGTACTCATCGTAGCTGTTGAACGCACCCTTTATTGTAATGCTCTGACCTTCTTCGGGATAGTCATCGGGATATTTGTAGTCACCGTCAAGCACGAACTCTATTCCCTGCTGACAGCAGGCTGTTGCGTCTGGGACGATAGCCGCAAAGATGTACTTATCTCCGCCCTCGTCATGATAAACGCTGAAATTGCCCTCAAGCTTGACTATCTTTCCCTCGTACACATCGGGATAGAGTATCATATTTGAAACTGTGCTGTATATCATGGTGCTGCTCATTGTTGTCAGGTCGTAGTCAACGCCTGCCTCGGACTGCTGAGCCTCGGAAGAAGCCTGCGAAGTCTCTGAGGTATCTGATGTCTCGGCGCTTCCACATGAAAACATCGAAGCTGCACAGAGCAGAAGCGAAAGTAAAAATGCAGTTTTTCTCATTTTTCACCTCTCCTTGCAACCATTGAAATAATACTGAAAATAAAGAATACCGCTATGTCAGCCGCTACTATGGTCGAGCCGACGGGAGTTCCCTCAAGAATAGCAAGGAGAAGTCCCATTGACGCACAGAAAAGCGATATTATCACGGAGCAGACAATAACGCTCCTGAAGCTTTTGAACACTCTCATTGCGGAAAGTGCGGGGAATATTATAAGTGCCGATATCAGAAGTGAGCCGACGAAGTTCATGGCAAACACTATGATGACTGCGATAACTACTGCAATAAGCAGATTGTACAGATCCGAGCGTATGCCCGTAGCCTTTGCGAAGCTTTCATCAAAGGTTACGGCAAATATCTTGGTGTAAAAGAAGAAGAACACCGCTACCACTATTGCCGACATGACAACGCAGGTTATGACGTCTTTCTGCGAAAGGGTGAGTATCGACGTTGAGCCGAAAAGGGTACTGCACACATCCGCCGACAGATTTGCCGAAGTCCTGCCGTTTTTCGGGGCAAGGTTCATGAGCAGATATCCCAGAGCCAGCGCTCCCACGGATATCATGGCAACTGCGGCATCGCCTTTTATCCTCGTATTCTGTCCCGTCCTCAGCAGGAGGACAGCCGAAACTACGGTAACAGGCATGATTATCAGCATATTGTCCGTAACATTGAGAACTGTAGCGATCGCCATTGCGCCGAACGCAACGTGTGAAAGTCCGTCACCGATGAACGAGAATCGCTTCATTACCAGTGTCACACCGAGAAGCGATGAGCAGAGCGAGATGAGAAGTCCCACTATAATAGCGTATCTTACCGCAGGGAACTGCAAATATTCCATAAGCTTGTCAATTTTCTCAGTCATCGTCCTCACCTCCCATAACAGAAAGGAAAGCCTTACCTATCTTGCTGTTGAGGTAATCCTCCTTAGTGCCGAAAAACTTCTGTTTACCGCCGATATGGAGGATATGCTCGGCATACTTCACAGCGGCATTCATATCATGTGATACCATTATAACGGTTATGTTGTCCTTCTTGTTAAGGCCGTCTATGAGCTCATACATCTCATTTGAAGCCTTCGGGTCAAGGCCTGTAACCGGCTCGTCAAGGAGTATCATCTTCCTTGCGGCACAAAGCGCACGGGCAAGAAGCACTCTCTGCTGCTGACCACCTGAAAGTTCACGGTAACAGCGGTTTGCCAGATGAGTTATCTCCAGACGCTCCATCATGTCCTTTGCCAGTTTTTTCTCTTCCTTATTATAAAAGGGGCGGATTCCGCAGCGGTTGACACATCCCGACTGAACTATCTCTTTCACGGATGCAGGAAAGTCTCTCTGCACCATAGTCTGCTGAGGAAGATAGCCTATCTCGTTCTTTTTTACCTCACCAACGAAATTTATCTCGCCGCTGAGCTGAGGCTTCAGTCCGAGGAGAGCCTTTATCAGTGTGCTCTTTCCAGAGCCGTTTTCGCCAAGTATGAACAGATAGTCTCCGCTTTCCACGGTGAAGTTAAGTCCCTTTGTGACAACGCTTCCCTCATAGCCGAGAGAAACGTCTTCACATTTCAAAAGTGTACTCATATCAGTCAAGCACCTTTCTGAGAGTTTCAAGATTCTGACGCATTATAGATATATAGGTCGCACCGCTGCTGACCGTATCAGCTGTAACAGACTGAATGGAATTGAGCGTCTCGATGCTGCGGCTCTTGTCGGCTGAGTTGTCGATAACAGCCTGAGCGATGGACGGATCGGAGTTTTCGATGGTAAATACAGTATCAATTCCAAGTTCGTCGATCTTGTTTGAAAGTCCCACTATAGTCTCGAAGCTTGCTTCTGTCTCAGCGGAACAGCCTACAAATGCGGCAAAGTAGTCGATGCCGTAATCGTCCACCAGATAGCGGAACGGGAAGCGGTCGCCGAAAACTATGGTCTTTATCTTGGCATTGTTGGCCATATCCATATATTCGCTGTCAAGAGCGTCAAGTTCGGCATTGTAAGCTGCCAGATTCGCCTTGTAGCCCTCAGCGTCTGCACTGTCAAGCTTGCAGAGAGAATCGCAGATATCCTCACAGCATATCTCGGCATTTCTGAGAGAGAGCCATACGTGCTCGTCGTACTCGGGCCCCTCGTCCTCGCCCTCTTCCTCTTCTTCCTCAGCTTCCATGCCTTCCTTTACTTCCTCTTCCTTTGCGAAATCTCCGATAGAATCGAGGAGTTTCACTACCTGCATATCCTTGTTGCGGGCTTCCTTGAGAGCGTCATCCACCCATTTATCGGACTCACCGCCCACGTAAACGAACATATCGCAGTCGGATATCTTCATAATATCCTCAGCGCTGGGCTGGTAGTTATGGAGGTCAACACCGTTGTCGAGAAGGTAGGTTATCTCAACATTCTTGCTGTCGCCGACTATCTGACGGGTCCAGTCGTACTCAGAGAAAGTGGTGCAGATAACATCTATTTTTTCGGGATCTGAGGAAAGCTCCCCCTGCGAGCAGCCTGTGAACGAACATGACAAAACAGCCGCCATAACAGCTGCTGCGAATTTACCTGATAATATTTTCATAGGAACTCCTTTTTGAATTTGATAATCATTTTCAAATCACATTATACTTCATTATCGTCACTTTGTCAAGTCCCGGAATCATATTTCATGCACTTTTCACAGGCAGGCTGTTGACGAACATGAAAAAGGGCTGCCATAACCTCGGTACTCTTATAGAAGTTTTTACATGAGTCTATTGAGGGAAACCCTTTTGAAAAAGGGTTCTCCCTCAAACTCCCTTCCTAAAACTTTCAG
>CADBAC010000228.1 GCA_902792495.1 Ruminococcus flavefaciens
AACAAGCTGTTCCCATATATCGGACATCTGGTCCTCGCTCATCTGTCCGTGAGCGTAGGCTATCCTTGCTTCCGGGAGAAGCTGCTGGAGTTTTGCGGCGCAGGCCTGAATGGTCTCAACTCTGTTGTGGATGTAGTAGACCTGTCCGCCTCGGCGAAGTTCCCTTACTATAGCCTGAACGAGAGTACCGATGTTGTACTCGATAACGTAGGTCTGAACGGGATATCTGTCCTGGGGAGGTTCTTCAAGAACGGACATATCACGTATGCCGCTCATTGCCATATTCAGTGTACGTGGGATAGGTGTAGCCGAAAGCATGAGTACATCCACGCCTGTGAAGCTTTCCTTGAATTTTTCCTTGTGGGCAACACCGAAACGCTGTTCCTCGTCGATGATGGCAAGTCCCAGATCCTTGAAAACTACCGATTTCTGGATTATCTTGTGAGTGCCGATAAGGATGTCTATGCGTCCCTGTTTCAGCTTTTTGATTATCTCCTCCTGCTGTTTCGGTGAGCGGTATCTGCTGAGCAGTTCGACTTTTACGGGAAAATGCTCGAAACGGCGCAGTGCAGTCTGGTAATGCTGCCATGCGAGAACTGTTGTAGGTGCAAGGATAGCGCACTGTTTGCCTGCGAGAACGCATTTCATAGCCGCACGTAGAGCAACTTCGGTCTTGCCGAATCCCACATCTCCGCAGAGAAGTCTCTCCATAGGCCTTGCACGTTCCATATCAGCCTTTATTTCGGATATGGACTGTAACTGGTCATCGGTCTCCACATATGGGAAACGCTCCTCGAAATCACGCTGTATCTCGTCATCCGGATAGAATGCGAATCCCACGCTCTTTTCACGCTTCGCATAGAGAGCGATAAGCTCGTGAGCCATATCCTTTACTGCGTGTTTAACGTTGTTTCGGGTCTTCTGCCACTCGTTGGAGCTGAGTTTGTTCAGCTTTACGCCGCTGTCGTCACGGGGGCCGATGTACTTCGACACCATGTCAAGCTGAGTTACGGGGATGTAAAGCTTATCCGTGCCTGCGTACTGTATGGTTATGTAGTCCTTGGTAACGCCTTCCAGTTCAAGCTTGCGGATGCCGATAAAACGGCCGATACCGTGGCCTGAATGTACAACCAGGTCGCCCTCGGTGATATCTGCAAGGGAGCGTATCTCCTCGGCTTTGTTTTTCTTCTTGCGGCGCTTTTTCCTTGCGGAGTCCATAGAGCGTCCCTGAGTGATGAGCACGGTCTTGTTTTCGGGATACTCGAAACCTCCTGCAAAACTGCCCGACATGAGCACAACTCTGCCATTGTGGAGTTCAACACCTTCCCCTGCGATATCACATGGGATGCCGTCATCGTTCAGATCCTGCTGAATGATGGAAAGGGTCTTTTCGCTTCCTGCGGCAAGTATCATCCTGTAGCCACGGTTCTTGAAATCGGTAAGATCTTCCACCAGCTGTTTCATTTCGCCGCTCCACGGTGCAGTCTGCATAGCCTCGAAGCTGACAAGTCTGCGGTAGTCGATACGTTCGCCGCCCTGCACGAAGCTGGACATATACAGGCATACGAACTTTTCTGCGATATTCTGTATCTGCGGCAGTTCGATGATATAGCCGTCAAGTCCCTTGCAAAGCTGACCGTCCTCCATGAGTATCTTTACATCCTCATTGTGACGTGCGGTAACTCCCGAAGCGTTGTCCATAACGTCGGAGTAGTCGCTGAAAAGGACAGTGCCGTTTATGTAATCGAATACAGTTGTAGGTTCGCCGTAAACGAGGGGATAATACTTCATGCCGTGGGCAAGTATCTCTCCGCTCTGAAGTCGGTGCACATCCGCACCGAGATGCTCACGTACAAGCTCCATGCGCTTTCCACGTACCTTCTTGCAGAGCGCTTCTATCTTTTCGGCAAGTTCGGCATTATCATAAAGCACCTCGCTGGCAGGCGATATCTCTATTTTTTCAAGGGGATCGGTACGGCGCTGAGAATCCGTTTCAAACTCGGATATGCTGTCTATCTCGTCGCCCCACAGTTCGATACGCACAGGCTTATCCGACTGCACGGGGAAAATATCAAGGATAGAGCCACGGATAGAGAACTGTGAAGCGCCTTCGACCTTTTCACAGCGCTGATAGCCGCATTTTGAAAGAGTGACAGCTATCTGTGTCAGGTCAACTTCCTGCCCCTGCTGAAGTTCTATTCCCGAAGCGATAAGGACTCCCACAGGTATAGTGGGCTGCATGACAGCTTCTATGCTTGCACATATGACACTGCATTTTCCCGAAACTGCACGGGAAAGCGCCGAAATACGCATATGTTCGTACTCATGGTTGGTGCTGTCAACGGGAGTGAAAACGTACTCCTTCGACGGAAAAAGCACAGCCGATTCTGAGCCTGACATAACGTTTATGTCGTCGCAGAGCTTTTTCGCCTCGGCTTCAGAGCCTGTGATGACAAGGTTGACCTTATCACCACTGAGGGCATGGATAAGATGAGCCCTGTGTATATGGGAAAGACCCGTCACGGAGACGGGTGATATTTTTTTATCTATCGCTTCACGGACGCTTTTATAGCCTGCAAGTTCCGTGAAAACAGTGCTGAATATATTCATTCTATATCCTCTTTTTAATGCGTGATACGTAATTGCGGTGTCCCTTGCCGGGACGATCTGAAAATATTAAATCACATATCTATATTATTATGGTTGAGCGAAAGCAGACTTGCCTTCCTGTACAGAGTAAGCGAGTTTACAAGCGAAGCGTGACTGCGCCGCCGTTCGCTCAGCGGCTATGAATTGTACTTGTTCATTGCTTCGTCAGTCTTGCCCTGTACCATGAGTTTCAGGCACTCGCAGGCATTTTCGGCGGACTGCTTCATCTTCTCAGCGTCCTCCTTGCCGAACTTTCCAAGCACCCATTTTGCCAGATCATAATCGGGATGAGGCTTCTTGCCTACGCCCATCTTTATCCTCTGATAGTCGTCTCTGCCTGTCAGGTCGCATATGCTCCTCAGACCGTTGTGACCGCCGTGACTGCCTTTTCTGCGTATGCGGAGTTTGCCTGCATCAAGGGATATGTCATCGCAGACAACTATGAGGTGGTCAACGTCTATCTTGTAGAATTCCAGAGCCTGAACTATGGATTCGCCGCTGTTGTTCATATAAGTGGTAGGCTTCAGAAGGAGACAGCGCTTGTCGCCTATCATCACCTCAGCGGTCTTGCCCTTGAAGCGTAGGCGGCTGATATCCTCGCCCAGCTGTGAAGCAAGCATATCGAGCACCATGAAGCCTGCGTTGTGGCGTGTATTGTCGTACTCCATTCCGGGATTTCCGAGGCCTGCTATCACATATTCTATTTTACCCTTTGGTGTATTTGAATTTGCAGAGATCCTGTCGAACACATCAAAAATACTCATTATTGTTCTCCTTTAATATGTATTTATCTCGTCAAAAGAATATTATACCACGTTTCAAAACAAATTTCAACATCGGGAAGTGTCTTATCACGCAAGTCAAATCTGCCGGTTATAATTTTTTGTAGGTGAGGCCGCTTTGGTCTCCCGTGAAATTACAATATCCCACACAAGCGGAAGGGCGCACACTGTGCGCCCCTACGGATAAAAGATCCTTCCGAATAATTCAAGGACCGCCAAAGGCGGCTTTACTTTTTGAACGAGCGCTCAGACATTAAGCCTTCCTTTGGTTTTCCCCTTTGCATAAGTTGCAGCGGTAAGAGGAAGCGCTGTAACCTTTGTTAAA
>CADBAC010000229.1 GCA_902792495.1 Ruminococcus flavefaciens
TCCGTGCACTATTTCTCTCCTGAGCAGGCGAGGGGGTTGGAGCAGGAGAAACTGCGAAATATTCACGGTTTGTCTATTGACATAATATTAAATACAGAGTATAATTTATATAGAAAAACGAAGAACACAGGCGATTTTTCAGGCCTTTCAGAGCCTATGCAAATGAGGCATATTCATTCAGTTTTAAGAGAGTTAGGCGTTGATACAAAAGGAATTGAATTTGATATAATCAGAGATAAAGATCTGATAGGTAAAGGTGTTTATGGTTACACTTTCCCTAATGGCAGAAAGGTTCAGTTATATCCCGACGCATTTTCAAGTCGTGAAGAATTGGTAAAAACTTTAGGGCACGAACGAATACACTGCAACCAGATTCGTCTATTTGGCGAAGCAAAAACAATTGATGAATTGCGAGAGTATGAACGGGCTGCAAAGTTCTCAGAAGATTACTGGTGGTCAATATACAAGGAAAGGACGGGTTATTATGAAAGTAAATGAATGGATCAAACTACTTGATAAAGCATATATGAATAAACCTATGTTCTGTCCTGAGTGTGGCGGCGAAGTTACGGCGAGAATGTTTGCTGACGATGACAGATTCGGTTTTGCAATTCTTGAGTGTAGCAAATGTAATTCACAACAGCAAATTTCAAGAGTAAAATTTCCTAAAAGTGTTAATACAGAAAAGTTATAATAGCTAAACCGCCCATAACAAGGCGGTTTTCTTATACCCATTTGGAGGAGGTGAGGAGAATGTATCGTGAAACGCTTATTGAACAGAAGAAGCTGCTTGAAGAGAAGCAGCGCTCCTGTGAACGCATTGATCTATCTGACCTTATTGAGCTTGGTAAGAATATCATAATACTTGCCAAGAAAATTGATGAGTATGATGCGGAAGAGAAAACCGAATAACGCTTACAAGCATTTGCCAAGGACATAAATGTCCTTCGCAAGTGCTATTTTTATACCAAAATCAAGGAGGTGGGAGCATGGCGAAGCCGAATCTTCGTCCCGATCACAACGGCACTCAGAGAGCGCAGTTTGAATCCAACAAGAAGAAAATATATGCCTCGCAGACTGTCTGCGGAATATGCGGCAAGCCTGTGGACTTCGGCCTGAAATTCCCACATCCGCTTTCGCCCTGCATAGATCACATCATCCCCGTTTCGAGGAACGGCCATCCCTCGGATATCAGCAATCTACAGCTTGCACATATGTGCTGTAACCGTCAGAAATCCGACAAGCTGACCCCGAAACAGGAATTCGCAAAGGAAACGGAAGTCGTATCGAACCGCCTGCTTCCTCAGACCTTTGACTGGAAGACACTTTGAGCGATAAGCGCCGTGGCAGGCAGGAACCGACAGTTTCGGTAGTCCTGCCCTATGCGGATTCTCTCGGCACGGAAGCTGTAGCGATCTACAACAGCTCCGACCGTAAAGCTCAGCCCTGGCAGGAACTGCTCCTCGAAGATATCATGGCGGTAAACGAGGACGGGCTGTGGGTGCATATGAAGTTCGGATGGAGCATACCCCGACGAAACGGAAAGTCCGAACTTCTCATCATGCGCTCGGAATATGCAGTTTCCCACGATGAGCGTGTGCTGTATACCGCTCACCGAACAACAACTTCCCACAACGCATGGGAAAAGGTCATTGAGAGACTCACAAAGGCCGGCTTCGTCGAGGGAGTGGACTTCAAGACTACCAAGCAGATGGGACTGGAGCATATCGAATGGCTGAAAGGCAACGGAGTTATAAACTTCCGTACCCGTTCCAGCAAAGGCGGTCTGGGTGAGGGCTACGATCTTCTTATCATCGACGAGGCGCAGGAGTACACGGCCGATCAGGAGAGCGCTCTAAAATACGTTGTCACTGACAGCAAGAATCCGCAGACGCTTATGTGTGGAACTCCGCCGACCGCTGTATCTTCAGGCTCGGTGTTCCAGAAGTACCGGCAGAACACTCTCACCGGCAAGAACGAGGATTCGGGATGGGCTGAATGGTCTATACCTGAGCTTACCAACGCTCATGATCCAGAGCTGTGGTATGAGACAAATCCGTCACTGGGATATATCCTCAGCGAGCGTACTATCCGTGATGAGCTGGGCGACGATCAGGTGGACGATAACATTCAACGTCTCGGCCTGTGGCTGACATACTCGCAGAAATCAGCTATCAGCCGCAAGGAGTGGGACAGCTTCATGATCAAGGAGTCTCCTATGCTTGCCGACAGCAATATATTTTTCGGCATCAAATACGCAAAGGCCACTGAAAATGTATCAATGGCTGCGGCGGTAAAGACTGTGGATGGTAAGATCTTCATCGAGGCTATCGACTGCCGATCAGTCCGTGACGGCAACAGCTGGATGATCGCATTTCTGCGGAATCCTCATGCGGTGCAGGTAGTTATAGACGGTGCAGGCAATCAGGATATCCTGAAACAGGAAATGGAAGATGCAGATGTAAAATGTGCTGCGCTCCTCCCGAAGGTTGCTGATGTTGTGCAGTCCAATGCACTTTTTGAGAAGAATCTTTTTGAGGGCAATATCTGCCACCGGGGCCAGCCGGCACTTGCTCAGGCAGCGTCCAACTGCGAACACAGAGCCATCGGAAGCGGAGGCGGATACGGTTACACTTCCATTCTGAAAGGCGCTGATGTGTCACTTCTGGAAGCTGTATCACTTGCTCACTGGGCCTGTGCAAGTCATAAGGAAGTCAGGGAGCAGATAATTTATTACTGAGGAGGTAAACATGAACGATATCGAAAAGATCAACCAATTCACTCGCAGAGAATTCACGGAGGATGAGCTGTATATCTTCCCTGTAAAGCTGTGCGATAACGAGATTGACCGTGACGGTGAGCGTTTTTCCGATGAAGCACTTGAAGATCTGAAAACACTTTACGTCGGAAAGACAGGCATCTTTGACCATGACCCAAGTGCAGGAAATCAGGAAGCAAGGGTATTCGATACGGAGATAGTCTCCGAAAATGAAACAACTTCCGACGGCCGTCCATACAAATATCTAAGAGCAAAGGCGTACATGGTGAGGACTGCTGCCAATCAGCCCCTTATTGACGAGATCGACGCAGGCATCAAAAAGGAAGTCAGCGTCGGCTGTTCTGCACGTAAAAAGATATGCTCCGTATGCGGTGCAAACGTCTTTGAACAGGGCTGCTCACACGTTAAGGGCAAAGAGTACGGCGGTAAGCTGTGCCATCATATCTTAGACGATATAAACGATGCCTATGAATGGAGCTTTGTTGCTGTACCTGCACAGATAAATGCAGGTGTTACAAAGAAATATATCCCGAAGGAGGAAAAATCAATGGATTTCACACCTATCAACACTCAGGAGGAACTGGATGCAGCAGTAAAAACTGCGGTAGATGCGGCAGTTGCCGAGACCGAAAAGAAGTTCAGCGGCTGGCTCTCTCCTGAATCAGCTGCTGCGCTCACCAAGGAGCGTGACGATCTCAGCGCTGAGAACAATGTCTGCAAGGCAAAGGTCATGAAGATGCAGATAGCCGCTGAAAACGGCATCCCTCTTGAGCTTGCTGAGAACATGGCAGGCGCTTCCGAGGATGATATCCGTAAGGAAGCTGAGAAGTTTGCGAAATACTTCACTTCCAGAAAGGTACAGCCTACACCTAAGTCAACAGGCGATACACCTTTCGGAAACTCAAACGACAACGCTAAGCTTGAAATGCTTAGAGAACTCAGAAACAACTAAGGAGGAAAAACTCATGGGAACTA
>CADBAC010000230.1 GCA_902792495.1 Ruminococcus flavefaciens
CGGCTTTGCACTGAATCTGCTGACATATTTTCCGTCATCTTGCACAGAAATCCCTTGACATACGATAGTATGCCTGCGAAATTTCTATACAATCTGACGAAAAATCTGTCGGCGCATCTTCAGCACAAGCTTTGTGCGGTGTTGCCCTAAACTGCCGAGCGGATATTTTCTGCACCCATAGCATGAAGAAGTGATATTACATTTTCGACAGCACCGCTTCCGCATATGATACAGGCTGAATATTTTTCTTTTTTCTGATTACTGTATCCGGACGAATACGACGGAGAGGCGACCGCTGACAAAAAATCTGAATGAGTATTCAGCGAATCAGAGAATCCCGCTTTTCCTGAATGGCTTACCGGGGACGAAAGAATACTGCCCGAATACACAAATCCTATATTGTTTTTTGCCTGTGAAACAGCGAACTGCGCCGCCTGCTGTGAATCAAATTCAGCTATTACTCTTGATATCATAAGTCCTATCCTTTCACTTTTTGTTTGACTTCAATATGTTTTTTTATACGTTTTTATTATTTTTACACAAATATAAAAAAATATACCCCATTTATATTGATTTACAGCGGCTTTTGGGGTATAATTATTATTGCGGCAATTTAGCTGTTAATAAATTGTAAATATATCTCAGACAGGAGGGAAAACCATGGATGTCAGAGTCGGTGATATTCTTTATATGAAAAAGAATCACCCATGCGGCAGCAAAGAAATGTTTGTTATAAGATCAGGTATGGATTTTAAGTTAAGATGTATGGGCTGCGGCAGAGAATTTATGGTCCCCAGGTCTAAGATAGAAAAAAGTATTAAAGAGATCAGGCACGACGAAAAGGGATAGCACTGCATAGTTTGATAAAATATAATTACTTTTAAGGAGATCTATATGTTTGAAAAACTTGCAGCAATGGAAGATAAATTTAATGAGATAAGTGATAAACTCTCTCAGCCCGATATCGTCAGTGATAATAAACTCTATACTCAGCTGATGAAAGAGTACAAGAATATGACTCCAATCATCGAGAAGTACAGGGAATACAAGTCGGCTCAGGCTCAGAATGAAGAAGCTAAGGAACTTCTTGACGGAGGCAGACTTGACAAGGATTTCAAAGAACTGGCTCAGCATGAATTTGAATCCTCTAAGGAAGCTATGGAAACTATCACTCAGGAACTTAAAGTTCTGCTTCTGCCAAAGGATCCAAACGATGATAAGAACGTTATTATTGAGATCAGAGGCGGTGCAGGCGGTGAGGAAGCTTCTCTCTTTGCTAATTCCCTCTATCGTATGTATACTATGTACGCAGAGGCAAGAGGCTGGAAACAGGAAGTTCTCAGCGCTAATCCTACAGAACTTGGCGGTTTCAAGGAAATAAGCTTTTCCATTGAAGGTGAAGGCGCTTATTCAAGGCTGAAATATGAAAGCGGAGTTCACAGAGTTCAGCGTGTTCCCGAGACTGAATCACAGGGACGCATCCACACTTCTACGGTTACTGTAGCAGTTCTGGTCGAAGCTGATGACGTTGAACTTGAAATTAATCCGACAGATTTAAAAATAGACTATTTTCGTGCCAGCGGCGCAGGCGGTCAGCACATCAACAAGACCGAGTCCGCAGTCCGTATCACTTATCTTCCTACAAATGTAGTAGTTGAGTGTCAGGACGAGCGCAGTCAGCACAAGAATAAAGATAAAGCTATGAAGATCCTGCGTTCTCAAATTTACGAGGCTATGCGGCAGGAACAGAATGAAAAGATCGCTTCTGAGAGAAGATCACAGGTCGGTACAGGTGACCGCTCAGAGCGTATAAGAACGTACAACTATCCGCAGGGACGTCTCACAGACCACAGGATCGGGCTTACCATCTACAGGCTGGAGGATATCCTGAACGGAAATCTGGATGAAGTATTTGATTCACTGGCTACTGCCGATCAGGCAGCTAAGCTGGCAAGTCAGGAAGAGTAAGGTTATGGAGACAGTTTTACTAAGTGACAGTGAGGCCGATCTTTTAAAGGCGGCTCAGCTTATTAAAAATGGAAATATTGTCGGTATACCAACAGAGACTGTTTACGGACTGGGTGCTGATGCTTCCAATGAAGCTGCTGTAAGGAACATCTTTGCAGCAAAGGGAAGACCTGCTGATAATCCGCTGATAGTTCATCTGGCTGATTTTTCTCATGCGGTGAAGTATACCTCATATATACCCGAACTGGCTTACAGACTGGCAGAGCGTTTCTGTCCCGGACCGCTTACTATGGTGCTGCCAAAGAACGACTTGATCCCTATGGTAACATCAGGCGGACTTGACACGGTAGGCATTCGTGTGCCGTCTCATCCGGTGATGCACAGGATAATCGAGCTTAGCGGCTGCCCTATTGCTGCGCCTTCAGCTAATACTTCAGGCTACCCGAGCCCTACTTCAGCTGCTCACGTCATGAATGATATGAACGGTAAAGTTGCCGCTGTCGTAGACGGAGGAGAATCCGAATTCGGTGTAGAATCAACTGTTATTGCAATAGAAGGGGAGAGCACTGTCCGCATTCTCCGCCCCGGCTGTATCACAAAGGATATGCTCCTTGAACTTTGCGATGAAGTTATCATCGACCATGCTATCCTCAATGAACTTGCGGCAGGAGAGAAAGCTGCGTCACCCGGAATGAAATACAAGCATTATTCGCCCAAAGCTGACATAATAATGTTGGAGGGCGATCTTGAAAGCTTTATTGATTTTGTTTCAAAGCATGATCCCGAAAATACATATTCTCTTATTTATGATGAAGACGGGGAGAAATTCCCGTTCAGATATATGACATACGGCGGCACAAGTCTCGAACAGGCTCATCAGATATTTGCAAAACTGCGTGAACTTGACGAGATCGGTGCTGAAAAGGTTTTTGTACGTGCTCCATCTAAGGAGGGAGTAGGTCTTGCAGTATATAACCGCTTGATAAGAGCGGCAGGATTCGAGGTGATAAGGATATGAATACACTCAGCGATGTCATGGTAGTCGGACTTACGGGTCAGACAGGCGCAGGCAAAAGCACTGTTTCAAAGGTGTTCTCGGCAAACGGCTTCTCAGTTATCAATGCCGATCTGGTAGCAAGAAAAGTGGTTGAGAAAGGGACAAGTTGTCTTGACGAAATTGCTGATTTTTTCGGCAGCAGCATTATTTCCGAGGACGGTACTCTCAACAGAAAAGCTCTTGCAGCTATCGTTTTCTCGGATAAAGCTAAGCTGGAAACACTGAATACCATTATATATCCTTACATCACAGGCGAAATACTGCGACAGATCAGATCTTTCGCAAGCAACGGCGAAAAATTCATACTCCTTGATGCTCCTACTCTTTTTGAGAGCCGTGCAGACGATTTCTGTGAGATAATCATATCCGTTCTTGCTGATGCAGATATCAGGGAAAAGCGTATAATTTCCCGTGACAGTCTCACTCAGGACGAGGCACGCAAGCGAATGAATTCTCAGTATGACGAGGATTTCTTCATATCTCATTCGGATTATATTATCCACAACAACGGCGAATTAGATGCTGTTAACGAGATATCCAAAGAGGTATCCGACAGAATAAAGGACCTGTTTTTCTCAAAACAGTCTCCTGCGGTCACAGTCTGACCGTACAGCAAATTACCCAAAGGAGAGTTGATGAATATGTCAGACAAGAAAAACAAAGCAGAGAAGCTTGAAGAAAAGCTCCTTATGAAACGCAAGAACGCTGCTGAAACACTT
>CADBAC010000231.1 GCA_902792495.1 Ruminococcus flavefaciens
TGTGTTCATCCGCATTCTTTCGAGAGCACTCGTCATGGGCGGACTTGCTATGGAGATAGCAGGCTCATCACGTCCATGCAGCGGCAGTGAGCATCTTTTTGCCCACGCCATTGAGGAGTATTACCCCACTGTGAAGATATCCCACGGCCTTGCAGTTGCACTGGGAACTATCCCTGCCTGCATTTTCCAGGGACAGTCTCCCGACGGACTTCTCAGATTTTTCAAGACCTACGGCCTGAACATCGATCCGGGCGCATACGGCATTACCGAGGAGATGTTCGATGATATGTGGCTGAAAGCACGTACAGTCAGAACGGGAAGGATAACCATTCTCGACGACATAAAGCACGACAGTGCACAGCTTAAAGAAATATACGATATGATGAAGGAGAGCAAATGAAAACAGGACTGATTTTTGATATGGACGGCACACTCTGGGATTCCTCAGCATATGTGGCAGCCGCATGGAACGAGAAAATAAAGGAACTGGGCTACGATCTGAAAGAGATCACAAAGCAGGATATCATGGGCATTATGGGACTTACCATGGACAAGATAGCGGATATCCTTCTGGCTGATGTACCGAAAGAGGAACGCTACGATCTCCTTGACAAGTGCGGCGGAAACGAAAACGACTATCTCCGCAAGCACGGTGCAGATCTCTATCCCGACCTTGAAAAGACACTTATCCGCCTTAAAGAGAAGTATCCGCTTTACATCGTAAGCAACTGTCAGAGCGGATATATCGAGTCTTTTCTTGAGTATTACGGCTTCGGCAAGTATTTCGAGGATATTGAGTGCTACGGCAATAATCTGAAACCCAAGGCAGACAACATCGCTCTTATCGCAGAGCGCAACGGCCTTGATAAGTCATGGTATATCGGCGATATCCAGGGCGACCACGATGCCGCTGTCAAGGCAGGTTCGGGCTTCATCCATGCTGCTTACGGTTTCGGTACTATCGAACAGGACGTACCGAAGATAGAGAAGTTCAGTGATCTTCCCGAACTTCTTGAAAAAATATAGATCCTATTTACGGGGCAGACCTTTCATCAGAATGGTCTGTCCCTGTTTTTATGGTATCTGAAATAGAAAGAGGGAACCCCTTTTTTAAGAGATTCCCTCGATAATCAAGCATTATGTTCCGCAAACTTACAGGGACTGCCTTTTAATCCATGTTAGCTTCGGGATAGAGTTCCTTGACATAGTTTTCCAGTTCTTCGGCTGTAGTATCAGCATCTGCGATATAGAGATCGATCGAGTGATCGGGAATACCGCCGCTTACCTTGAACATACTTGTGCCGTGATTCTGAGTCCACCATGTATACTTGGGGTCAAATGTTTCTACGTTTCTGATAAGGCTGAGAGCATGGAAGTTTTTCTCAGCGGCACTATCGCTGTCGATCTCGGCAGTGTAGCCGCCGTCAGTGAGGACGAAAGGTTCACCCGACTTTACTTCTGCAAAGAGGTTGTTGTCCATATCGTAGATCTTGACACCTATGCCGTCAACTTCCTTGTTATTGGAGATATTGTGGACTTTTACAGTCACTTCTTCTGCTTTTTCTTCGGGGATGAGCGGAATTGTTATTTCATTTGTGGCATTGGTGATATTATATGAGCTGATAGTCACTTCATCGGGAGCGATATAGCCTTCGGGCACCTTGTTGACTATGACTTTGTATGCATTGTCGCCTGCACGGTAGAGTGAGTCGATAGTGATGATATCATCGGCATTTGTAACTACATCTGCGATCTTCTTTGCATAAGCATCGGGAGCCTCGATAACTGTCAGTTCAGCGCCTTCTACCAGTTCATATGTATCGGCATCGAAGCAGTTGATAGTGATCTTGTTTGAGAAATTGTCTATCGGGCCGAAGTCGAAGAATACGTCCTTGTCGGGCTTGCCGTCCTTGACAGTGATATCTATTCCCTTTGACTGGTCGGTGAATGTCTCGTCAGGATAAACATCAGCCAGATACTTAGCGAAATCGCTGTCAAGATCAAGGAATGTGAGCGGATAATCAGTGTCTCTCTTCAGGTCGATGTGGTAATCGCCGTCAGGGAGTGCGAAATCGTTTGCACGGATATTCTGATAGAATATCTCGCCGTCCTTGCTTGTTACCGTGAACATACCGTGTGAGGATTCACTGTCGCCTTTAGTCCAGTCGAAGCAGCCTGCATCGATATTCAGTTCAGCGTCATCACTGAGAAGTCTTACGGTGAGATCCTTTGTATCGGAATCCTGATCGCTCCCATTATTAGAATCTTGAAAAGAATAGCGACAATTGCGGCAAATCCATGTTAAAGGGCCTACCTGTGCGCTATAATTATTCAATTTTATATCCATATTTCTCTGAGTCCGTGGATAGTGATCTCATCCTCGGGATCGAAGTGGAAGCTGCCCAGCGGGAATGAAGACTGACCGATAACACCTGAAATGGTAATGTCAGCACCTTCAAGAAGTTCGCCTGTCATCATGTCGGCAACGTTGATATTAAGTGTACCGCCGACAGGTGGCTTTTCACCGAGAAGCTGTCTTCTCAGGTAGATGAGGTCGAAAACGTCGATAGTGCCGTCCTCAGCGATATCGGCATTTTTCCAGTTGCCCAGATCGCCGTTTTCAGCCAGCAGGAACTTGTTCAGCTGCACTGCATCAGCCAGGCCGACAGAGCCGTCGAAGTTGACATCACCGAAAAGTGTGAGAATATCGGGATTCTCAAGCACATATTCCTCAGCAGAAGCTGATGGGATCTGTGCGCCGAGTGCGACTGCACTTGTGAGAAGTGCGGTCAGAAGAGCCTTTGCCTTTCTGAAGTTGTTCATTGTTGTTACCTCCTGTATATATTTTGGATGTATTCAAGTGTTCCCCCTCTCTTATTACTTCCGAATAAACACCTGATACCAGGAGTAATAAAAGAAAACACTTTCATACCGTAAATATAACATAATATATAAAGAATGTCAACATATTTGGTGTAAATATACAAAACTTTGTTTAGTTGTACTAATTTATAATCTGCTCATTGTGCATTATTCAAGAAAGTAAAGGCTCATTTTTGTAAGAATATTGCCTATCAGCGTATCGAAGCGGTGAATTCCGAGTCGGTGCAGTCAAGTTCGAGGACGTATCCGCAGGCATTCAGTGAACGCTCTGCGATCGAAAGGCCAAGGCCGCTTCCGCTGCGTCCGCTTCTGTTTTTGTCGCCACGGACGAATGGCTTTGTCAGGTCGTGAGTGTCGGTCTTTTCCGAAACGGAGTTGGTTATTTTAAACTTTCCATTGTTCATATCTATCTTTATTTCGCCGTCATTCCGGGTATACTTCACCGCATTTGACACCAGATTCTCCACAGCGGAGGTCATCATGTCCCTGTCGGTGTTCACTTTCATATTGCCGCTTATGGCGGATTCTATCCCTCTCTCGTCCAGCTGAACGCTGTATTTTCCGAGGGCGGCCTCTGCAAGTTCACGCATATCGAATCCGGACTTGTTCAGCTTCTGCATATTGCCCGAGTTGAGTTCAAGGGTCTTGCTTATCATCGAGTCGGTGTAAGCCACGTTGTCGAGAATGGAGCGGAGATATTTCTGCTGTTTTTCGTCCTTTGCAGATTCCATGAGATTTTCCGCATAGCCGCCTATTGCCGCAAGGGGAGTTTTCAGGTCGTGGGCGAGATTGTTTGTCAGGTCACGCTGATAGTCCTCGAAAGCATAGTCAGCCTTGTTCATGACATTTTTACGCCAGCTGTAGAGGAGTGCGATGAACAGCAGAAATGCTGTGAATGCTCCTACCATAGCGGCATAGGCTTTTTGGTTAAGCGGATTCCATATACCGACGGCAAATACAGTGCAAAGAATACATTCCTCATCATTGTATGTATAGTTGGTAGTCATATAATATACCCTGCCGCCGCCCTTGTTTGCAAGCTCGGGGAAATTCCTGTAGTCGTACATTCCCGAGTATGCATCTGTTGTATGCGATGTAACATCATTTTTTACTGCATTCCAGTATTCATCATATACATCAGGCTCTGTTCCCTGAAAATTCGGAAGCATTACCATAGGATATATTCTTGATTCTCCGGCAGCGTAGGAATGAAGCTGTACAAGTTCATATCCCTCAATATCAGCATTTATCGTGAATTCTTCTGTTTTGTACACCTCAATTTCTGTAAGTGCACTTTTAGGAGTTATTGCTTTTGTGTATTCGGCGGTCACTTCATGCGGTATGAACAGATGTTCAGCCTTGTTGACGTATGCACTTCTGAGTATGAAATTGACATATTTATCAGAATCTTCATCTTCCGATAGTGCCATGAAATGATTCATATAAAAGAATTTATCGTAAAACTCTTTCAGTTCGGGAAGATCAAATTTTTCTTCCTTGCATACATACCAGCCGTTTTCGGGATGTTTCTCATCTTTTTCGTTTTTTTCAAAGCTAATTGCAGCCATGAATCTGCGTCTGCTTGAGGCTATTTCGTTTCCGTCCTTGTCAAGAAGTACGGATATAGCCGCACTGTAACTGTCTCCGCCTATCAGGTTATACGAATCGACGTAGAAAACAGGTTCGCCAAGCAAAAAATATGTATATGGGGGAAGTGCCGCATCTGCTGCATTGTGATTGCCATTGCGTGAATATATATTCATTGTCTGCATGAGATTTGAATGAGTTCTTGCAATTTCCCTGTCTGCCTTTTCGTTAATATACATTTCTATAAAGTAGAACGAGAAATAGGCAAATAAAGCTGATACTGCAAGCATAACAGCCGCCGCTTTTGAGAATATCCGCAGAAAAGTAGTTCTTTTCCTGCGCTTGTCCAGAATAAGTAATTTGCGTATTTTAGGATTTTTTATCATAAAAACACCCCTTTATCAGTTTCATTCAGAAAGACGGTATCCACGGCCTACGACGGTCTTTATCTGCTTTCCTGCACTTCCGAGGGCTTTGCGAAGCTTTTTGATGTGGCTGTCAACAACTCTGTCGCTGCCGAAATAATCGTAGCCCCAAACCCTGTTGAGAATGGTGTCACGGTCGATGGTCCAGTCCTGATGCTCCATCAGATAGCGGAGAATAGCGAATTCCTTTGGCGGAAGCTCTATTTCCTTTCCGTCGGTGAAACAGCACAGCATTCGTGTGTCAAGCCTGATAGCGCCGCATTCAAGGACAGTCTGACCGCTCAGCTTGTCGGCACGTTTCATCATCGCCTCGCACTTCATGTACAGCACCGACAGCAGAAACGGCTTTACGATATAGTCGTCACAGCCCAGGTCGTAGCCGAAGATCATGTCATCCTCACGGCCTCTTGCGGTGATGAATATAACGGGAATGTCGCTTCTCTTGCGGATACTGCGGCATATAGTGAAGCCGTCAGCATTCGGAAGCATGATGTCCAGCAGTACAAGCCCGTAGCTTTCGAGTCCCTCATCGATAATCCCGAGAGCATCTCCGCCATCGTTTACGGCAGTTACAGCCGTGCCCTTTGTGTTGAAATAATCGGTAATGACCTCGCAGATATCGTGGTCGTCTTCAATAAGAAGTATGTCTTTCATAAGTGAGCGCTCCCTTGTGTTTATGATTGTATTATAACAGTGCCGTGTGTCCTTTGTGTGCCCTTTCAGCGCCTTGTCTGTGACTAAAATCGCCGCCTTTCCCTGTAACGCCCCGGCTTAGCTGTACTTTTGTTTTCGGGGGCAAACCTTTCTGAGGAAAGGTTCCACCAAACAGGTGCCTGTCCCCTCTGTCAGAGGAACCCTTTTTCAAAAGGGTTTCCCTCAAGAACAAAAGTGCAGCTACGCTGAAACGATACAGGG